>NZ_DASRXP010000336.1:0-11354 GCF_035687465.1 Kribbella sp. | reverse complement strand
CCTCGAGGTGGCGCGGCTGCTCCGCCAGCGCACGGTCACCGTAATGCCGTTGTCGCTCCAGATCGCCAACGAGTTGACGGGAGCGCCCGGTGTCCGCCTGCTGATGCCCGGCGGCGAACCGAGACCGGGTGAGCTGGCGATGGTCGGCCCGCTGACGCTGGCTTCGCTGCGGGCGGTGCGCTTCGACGTGGCGGTGCTGAGCCCGTGTGCGTTCAGCGTCGAGGCCGGGTTGACCGCATACGACCTTGACGATGCCCAAGTGAAGCAGCAGGCGCTCGCTGTGGCCACCCGCTCGATGGTCCTCATCGACGGTGACAAGTGGGATCGCGCCGCGCTCGCCTTCGTCTGCCCTGCCGATCGACCTGATCTCATCGTGACCGATTCCACCTCGCCCGAAGAGGGACGCACAGTACTCGCCCAGCGCGGCGTACTGGTGCAGATCGCCGGGCAGCAACCGGAAGGCTCCTCTTGACCGCCGCAGGCACTGCCGACACCAGTACTCCGACCTTGGGCGCGCCGCCGCGGGCGGCCCGGGTGGCGACCTGGATCTACTTCGGACTGAACGGGTTCGCGATCGGTATGTGGGTGGTGCACATCCCGAACGTCGAGCAGGCGACCGACATCTCGCACAGCACGCTCGGCCTCCTGCTGCTGGTCCTCGGTGCCGCGGCCTTCATCGGCATGCAGGTCGCCGGTGACCTGGTCGACCGCATCGGGCAACGGCGGCTGGTTCCGGCGGCTGCGGTGTTGCTGGGGATCGCGCTGTTCGGGCCCGGCCTGGCCAACAACTGGTGGACGCTCGGGCTCACGCTGGTGGCGGTCGGCTTCGCCAACGGCGCGCTCGACGTCGGCATGAACACGCATGCGGTGGTGGTCGAGCGGCTCTATCCGCGCCCGATCATGGCGGCCTTCCACGCGATGTGGTCGATCGGTGGGGCGTTCGCGGCGGGGATCGGCGCGGTCGCCTTGAGGCTCGACGTCCCGACCGAGGTCTCGCTGGGCGCGTGCGGTGCCCTCATCATCGTGGTCGCGCTCGCCACCGGCCGCTACCTCCTCGGGGACGCTCCGGTGGAGAAGGTCGCTCCGGTGGAAACAAGCGCTCCCCAAGAGCTGGAGGTGGCGCCGCCGTCCTCGAAGCTGGTCTGGCAACTCGGCGGACTGGCTTTCGGCCTGATGCTCGCCGAGGGGGTTGCCAACGACTGGGCCGCCCTGCAGTTCCGCGACGTCCTCGGCACCTCGACCAGTACTGCGGCCTACGCGTACGGCGCCTTCGCCGTGGCCATGACCATCGGCCGGTTCGCCACGGACCGGGTGGCGGCGTTGATCGGGCCGACGGCGATCGTCCGCTACGGAGCCGCGCTGGCCGCGATCGGACTCGCGCTGGTGATCGTGGCCCCGTGGGTGCCGCTCGCCCTGGTCGGCTGGGCACTGTTCGGCCTCGGTCTGTCCGGTGGAGTGCCACAGCTCTTCACGGTTGCGGGCAACCTCGACGCGCGAGCGACCGGCGTACTGATGGCTCGTGTCGTCGGGCTCGGGTACGTCGGACTGCTCGCGGGGCCGGCGGTGATCGGTGCGCTGGCGCACTGGATGCCGCTCAACATCGCGTTCGTGCTGCCGGTGATCCTGTGCGTTCTGACGGTGGTTTTCGCGTCAGTGATGAAGTCGGCCGAGCCCGCCAAGGAGACCGCGGTCAAGCCTTGAGGGCCTGCTCCAGGTCGGCCCAAAGGTCGGCGGGGTGCTCGATGCCGACGGACAGGCGGATCAGGTCCTCGGGGATGGTCGGTACTTCGATCGCCCAGCGCCGGCGGCGTTCTAGCATCGACTCGACCCCGCCGAGGCTGGTCGCGTGCACCCACAACGACGTGCTCTCGCAGACCCGCTGAGCGCCGGCCGCATCGCCGCCCAACTCGAACGACAGGATCGCGCCGAAGCCGGACATCTGGGCGGCCGCCCGCGCATGGCCCGGGTCATCCGCCAATCCGGGATAGCGCACGCGGCTCACCCGCGGGTGGTCCAGCAGGCGCTCGGCGAGGAACGCCGCGTTCGATTGAGCTCGATCTAGTCGGAGAGCGAGAGTCCGGAGGCCGCGCAGGGCCAGCCAGGCTTCCATCGGGCCGGGGATCGCGCCGAGGCTGCGCCGACGTCCTTCGAGAGCGGTCCACAGCGAGTCATCCGCGGTGATGATCGCGCCCAGCAGTACGTCGGAATGCCCGGCGATGAACTTGGTCGCCGAGTGCATCACGATGTCGGCGCCGAGCTTCAGTGGCTGCTGCAGCAGTGGCGTCGCGAAGGTGTTGTCGACGACGACGGTCGCGCCGGCCGCACGCCCGGCGGCCGAGATCGCCGGCAGATCGGCGACCTCCATCGCGGGGTTGGTGGGCGACTCGACCCACAACATGTCGGCGCCGACCACGGCGGCTGCCACTGCGTCCGTGTCGGCGATGTCGACGCGGGTGACCGAGAGCCGCCCCGTTGCCGCTTGCTGATCGAGCAAAGCCAGCACTCCGCTGTACGCGTGCTGCGGAGCCACCACCCGGCCGCCGACCGGCGCGAGATCGCAGATCGCGGCGACCGCGGCCATTCCTGACGCGAAGGTCAGACCTCGTCCGCCTTCGAGCTGACCCAGGGTCTCCTCGAGCGCCGCCCAGGCCTCGTTGTCGAACCGCCCGTAACCGCGGTCTCCGCCGGCGATGTAGGTCGAGCTGAACACCGGAGAAGGCCCGAGGGGCGCATCCGGGACCCGAGCAGGACGCCCGGCGTGCACGACAACGGTCGAGGGATCCAACTCAGCGCTCATACCCCGCATCCTCCCAACCTCAACCCCCACAGCTCCGGGTCGGGGGCCGCTTACGTCCGAAGAACCGCGGGGCAGGCCCCCCGGTTCTTCGGACGCAACCGAGGGTGCGCGGGGTCAGTGTTCGGCGGTGGGGAGGGGGATGCCGCCGCCGCGGAGGACGCCCATGGCTTCGCGGGCGAGGTCTTTGACGTCGGTGCCGTTGGGGTTCTCGGCCCAGGTCTGGACGACGATCTCGATGATGTTCATCGTGGTGCCGGCCGCCAGCGCCGCGATGAACTCGACCGTGTCACCGGGTGCCAGCCGGCGGATCAGCTCGTAGGCCAGTTCGTTGCGCCATCGCCAGGTCAGGTCGGCCAGGTGGGTGCTGAGCGAGTTCGTGTCGCCGGCCAGTTCGTAGACCATCCGGACCCGGTCCGGGTTGCTCTCCATCTGGTCCAGCACCCGATCGATCACGCCCTGCAGCGAATCCGGCAGATCGGCGTCGGCGGGCTGCTCGCGGAACCACTCGAGCGAGCCGAACAGGCTGTCCTGGACGAACTCCAGGACGAGGGTCTCCTTGGTCGGGAAGTACCGGTACAGCGTGCTCGGCCCGACCTCGGCGGCGGCGGCGATCTGCTCGACCGTGGTCCGGCCGAAGCCGTGCTCGGTGAACAGCTCGAAGGCCTTGTCCGAGATCAGCCGGCGGGTCCGCTCCCGCTTCAGCTCGCGCAGTCCCATACCCATCCCCATGCCACTACCCCGCCTGGTCCGCTCGTGCGGGCAGCGTACACGCCGCCGACCCGCCGAGGGTTGATTTCAAACGACATGCGCTGTCATATGGTAGTCACTGTCAAATTATCTGACCAGAGCATCTGGGGGTTCTGCCGATGACCGAGACACCCGCCTTCCCGAGCACCCGCCCGGGCCGCTGCCCGTTCGACCCCGCCACCGGGTACGCCGAGCTGCGCGAGACCGACGGCCTGGCGAAGGTGTCCACGCCGGCCGGTGTGGACGCGTTCCTGATCAGCCGGTACGACGACGTCCGCGCCGTACTCGCGGACCGCCGGATGAGCTCGCAATCGGCACCCTCCGGTCACATGGAACCCCAGCTCGATCGGCAGCGCGAGGTCGAGTCCGGCTCGATCCTGCAGAACGACGGCGCGCAGCACACCCGGCTCCGCCGCCTGCTGACCAGTGAGTTCACCGTCAAGCGTGTGCAGGCGCTGCGGCCCCGGATCGTGGAGCTGATCGAGGACCACCTCGACGCGATGCTGGCGAGCGACGGACCCGTCGACCTGATCGAGGCGTTCGCCCTGCCTATCCCGTCCCTGGTGATCTGCGAGCTGCTCGGCGTCCCGTACGCCGAACGCGACGAGTTTCAGCGCCGGAGCGCGATCCTGGTCGCGGTGGACGTCGACCAGGAAACCGCGGATCAGGCCTTCGAGGAGCTGGGGGAGTATGTCGCCGGTCTGGTTCTGGCCAAGCAGGCCAAGCGTGAGGACGACCTGTTGTCCCGCTTGATCACCCGGAGCGAGGAGCAGGACGAACCGCTCACCGTTGAGGAGCTGGTGTCGATCGCCGTCGTCCTGCTGATCGCCGGCCATGAGACGACGGCGAACATGATCGGCCTCAGCACTCTCGCGCTGCTCCGCGACCCCGACCAGCTCGATGCCCTGCGCAACAACCCGGAGCTGGCCCCGAGCGCGGTGGAGGAGATGCTGCGCTACTTGTCAGTGATCCAATTCGGGTTGTTCCGGCAGGTGCAGGAGGACATCCCGCTAGGCGACGAGACGATCAAGGCGGGCGAGTACCTGATCGCGGCGCTCGCCGTCGGCAATCGCGACGAGCGGATGTTCCCGGACCCGGACCGGATCGACCTGTCCCGCAAGGCATCCAAGCACCTCGCCTTCGGCTTCGGGCCACACCAGTGCCTCGGGCAGCAACTGGCCCGGGTGGAACTGCAGGAGGTCTTCAGCCGGCTCTACCGGCGGATCCCCACGCTGCGACTCGCTGTGCCGTTCGAGGAGATCAAGTTCAAGAACAACACCATCGTGTACGGCGTGACCGCCCTGCCCGTCACCTGGGATCGCTGAGAGGAGACGTTGATGATGGACGTCACCATCGACCAAGAGGGCTGTGTCGCGGCGGGTCAATGCGTCCTGGCCGCCCCGGACGTGTTCGACCAGCGGGACGAGGACGGCGTGGCCGTGCTGCTGCAGAACCCGTCGGCCGACCAGTACGACGCTACGCGCGAGGCGGCGCTGCTCTGTCCGGCCAGGGCCATCCAGTTGAGCGAGTGATGGAGCACATCGTGATCGTCGGGGCGTCGGCCGCCGGCTCGACGACTGCCCAGACGCTGCGCCGTGAGGGCTTCGGGGGAGCCCTCACGGTGATCGGCGACGAACCACATCTCCCGTACGACCGCCCGCCGCTGTCCAAACAGGTTCTACTCGGAGCTTGGGCCCCCGACCGAACCAGCTTCGGCCCAAGTACGACGTACGCGGAGCAGGGGATCGAGCTGAAGCTGGGCAGCCGGGCGGATCGGCTAGACCTGGACAGGCGGACGGTAGAGCTGGCGACGGGGGAGCAGGTCGCCTACGACCGTCTGGTGGTAGCCACTGGGGTCCGGCCGATTCGGCTTCAGCAGGGGCACGAGCTCAAAGGTGTGCATCTACTGCGGACGCTCGACGACGCAATCGAGCTCCGCAAGGCTCTGGTGGAAGCTGCATCGGTAGTAGTGGTCGGAGCGGGTTTCCTTGGATCCGAGACCGCTGCGGCCGCACGGCAGCTCGGCTGCGACGTCACGCTGGTAGATGTGGCTCCGGCGCCTATGGCTCTGCAGTTGGGGGCTGAGGTGGGCTGGATGATCGCCGACCTGCACGCGAGCAACGGTGTGCGTGTCATAGGCGGCAGCAAGGTCACGTGCCTGCACGGCACGACTGCGGTCGAGGCAGTAGAGCTTGCGGACGGTACGAAGGTGAAGGCAGACGTCGTACTGATCGCAGTCGGCTCCAGACCGGCCACGGAATGGCTGGACGGTTCCGGGCTGCCGTGCGCGGACGGCGTACTCCAAGACGAGGCGCCGGCCGACGTCTATGCGGCCGGCGATGTGGCCCGCTGGAGCAGTCGGCGGTTCGGTCAGTCCCTGCGGCTCGAACACCGGTTCAACGCGACCGAGCAGGCCGTGCACGTGGCCCGGCGGATCCTGGGAAACGACGATCCGTTCGACCCGGTCCCGTACTTCTGGACCGACCAGTACGACGCCAAGATCCAGGTGTACGGCGTGGTCCCACCCGACGCGCGCCTCGTCGTCACGCAGGGAGATCCGGCCGCCCGGAAGTTCGTCGCTCACTACGTGTCACAGGGCCGGCTGAGCGCGGTACTGGGCTGGAACATGCCCCGGGAAACCCGCCAGGACCGGGCACTACTGACAGCAATCTGAAGAGGTCTTAACTAAACCCTGGTCAAAACCGCAGCCCAGGGCCGCTATCGTCGAGCCGGTGAGTGAGTACTCGAGGGAAGAAAAAAGCAAGCCCCGGATCGCTGTGGTTTTCGGCGGCCGGTCGAGCGAACATGCCATCTCCTGCGTGACCGCGGCGAACGTGCTGCAGGTGATCGACCGGGAGAAATACGACGTCGTCCCGGTGGGGATCACCACCAGCGGCCACTGGGTGCTGGAGAGCGGCGACCCGGAGCGGTTGTCGATCACCGACGGCAAGCTGCCGGAGGTGGACGTGACCGCGCTGCCGGTGCTGTTCGGTGCCGATCGTGAGCTGGTCGTCACCGAACCGGGCGAAGTGCCGGCCACGCTGGGCGAGGTCGACGTGGTCTTCCCGCTGCTCCACGGCCCGTGGGGCGAGGACGGCACGCTGCAGGGACTGCTGGAGATGTCAGACATCCGGTACGTCGGCTCTGGCGTACTCGCGAGCGCGGTCGGGATGGACAAGCACTACATGAAGGTCGTCTTCCAGGCGGCCGGCCTCGAGGTCACCCCGTACGTCGTGATCCGCGACCGCGACTGGTCCCGCGATCCGCAGGCCAGCCGGGACGCTGTCGACAAGCTCGGCTACCCGGTGTTCGTGAAGCCGGCCCGCGGCGGTTCCAGCCTGGGCATCAGCAAGGTGAACAGCCTGGCCGAACTGGACGACGCGGTCGCCGAGGCCCGTGCGCACGACCCGAAGGTGATCGTCGAGGCGTCGGCCAAGAACCCGCGCGAGATCGAGGTCGGCGTCCTGGGCGGGCTGAACGGCGGCAACCCCGAGGTCAGCGTCTGCGGCGAGATCACCGTGTCCGGCGGTGGGCACGACTTCTACGACTTCGAGACCAAGTACCTGCCGGAGGGCGAGGAGTACACCGCGCTCTCGGTGCCGGCCGATCTGCCGGCCGAGATCGTGGCGGAGGTCCAGGCCAAGGCGCTGACCGCGTTCGACGCGATCGAGGGCGAGGGGCTGGCCCGGGTCGACTTCTTCCTGGACGCGGACGGCCGGGTGATCATCAACGAGATCAACACCATGCCCGGGTTCACCCCGACCAGCATGTTCCCCCGCCTCTGGGCCGCCTCCGGGGTGGACTACCCCGCTCTCGTCGACCGCCTCCTCACCCTCGCCATGACCCGCCCCACCGGCCTCCGCTGACCGCTGATTCGCTGATCGCTTACGTCCGAAGAACTGGCGGGACGTCCCTCCAGTTCTTCGGACGCAGCGGGGCTTGGCGTGCTAGAGGCGCGCTGCGCGGCCGTTGAGGTAGCGCTGCTGTGGCAAGCTCGTCGTCCGGGTCGCCGCCTCCTCGTACGCCGCACGTGCCCCCACCGGATCCCCTGACATCTCCAACAGATGAGCCTGTACTGCGAACAGCCGGTGGTCCGCCGCGATCCGCTCGTCCCCTTCGATCTTCGCCAGCAACGCCAGCCCCGGACCAGGCCCGCGGGCCATTGCCACGGCGACAACGTGGTTCAACGCCACCATCGGGTTGTCCGACAGGTGCAGCAGCACCTCGTACAGCGCGACGATCTGATTCCAGTCGGTCTCGTCCGCTGTCGGCGCCTCGTCGTGAACTGCAGCGATCGCGGCCTGCAGTTGGTAGGGACCGATCGGCCCGCGCGGGAGCGCCTCGGTGATCAGGTCGACCCCTTCATCGATCGACGAGCGGATCCAGAGGGACCGGTCCTGATCGGCCATCGGGATCAGCTCACCGCCGGGCCCGGTTCGAGCCGGCCGGCGTGCGTCCGTCAGGAGCATCAACGCGAGCAGCCCGGCCACCTCGTTGTCGTCCGGGAGCAGTTTGCGCACGATCCGGGCCAGGCGGATCCCCTCGGCCGACAGTTCGACTCGTTGAAGACTCGGACCCGTCGTACTGGAATAGCCCTCGTTGAAGATCAGGTAGATGACCTTGAGGACCGCGTCCAGTCGCTCCGCCTGGTCCGATGGCAGCGAGAAGCGTGCGCCGCTCGTCTTCACGCTTTGCTTGGCCCGGGTGATCCGCCGGGTCATCGTTGCCTCTGGCACCAAGAAGGCCCGGGCGATCTCGGCGGTGGTCAGACCGCCCACGGCGCGCAAGGTCAGGGCGATCTGCGACGCGGCCGACAGGGACGGGTGGCAGCAGAGGAACAGCAGGATCAGCGTGTCGTCGGACGACGACTCGGCCGGTTTGTCCGCGCCGGGCGCCAGCCAGTCGTCAGGCAGCACCCACTGGGCGACCGTGTCCTCGCGCCGCTGTCGGGCCTGTTCGCTCCGCAACAGGTCGGTCAGCCGGCGGGATGCCACGGTGATCAGCCAGGCGCGCGGATTGTCCGGACGCCCCTCGGACGGCCATTGCTGCGAAGCCGCGAGCAGAGCCTCCTGCACGGCGTCCTCCGCGGTGTCGAAGTGCCCGTACCGCCGGACGAGCGCGCCGAGGACCTGCGGCGCCAGCTCCCGCAACAGGTCCTCGAGCGCAGCCCCGGACATCAGACCTCCCGGCCCTTCGGTGTGGCCCCGGCCATCAGCCGACCAGCTCCTCCCGGCCTTCCACGAGCGGCCGGACGTCGGCGTACGCGGTGGCGCGGACGAACTCGGGGGCAGGGGTGTCGGCCAGCTTGGCGGCGATCTCGGTGGCGCGGTCGAAGCTGTCGCACTCGACGATCCAGTAGCCGGCCAGCACCTCCTGGGTCTCGGCGTACGGGCCGTCCGTCACCACGGTGCTGCCGTCCTTCGTGCCGAGCCGGCGGGTCAGCACCGGTGCGGCCAGCCCGCGGGTCTCGACCAGTTCGCCGGACTCGATCAGGTCGTTGTTGAACTTCTCCATGAACGCGCCCATCGCGGCGAAGTCCTCGCCGGTCCAGGCGGGCTTACCGGTGTCCTTGCCGGCCATGCCGTCGTAGTCCTGCTGCGAGGCGTAGCTCAAGATCATGTACTTCATCGGAATCTCCCGTCGTCCGGCACCACTCTGGTGCCTCTCACCCGGTACGTCGATGACCACACCCGGAACCGGACACGCACCGGCTGGGAACACCCCCTGCATCAGGTGCAGGGGGTGATCAGCTTGTTGTGGGCGAGGACGGCGTCCGAGACGTCGGTGAGGGCGTTGGCCTCGGGGCGGTACTTGTTCGGGACCGCGATCTCCAGATAGACCGCGCGGCCGATAGTGGTGAAGATGACGCCATTGGTGACCTCCTTGGCGAACCAGCCGACGCCGTTCACCTCGAAGCACTGCGACTGCGCCTCCGCCATCCCGGCCGGCGCTGCGACCCCACAGGTCACCTCGATCGGCGGATCGCCGTACGCCGTCGTCAGCGGGCTCTGAGGCTCGGCCTTACGGCGCTCGGCATCCAGCACCTTCGACGGCAGGGCCTGCACCAGTGGTGCGCAGGCAGCGGCCACCTCAGGCGCCGGCGACGGTACTGCGATGTCGACGGGCCCGGGGCTGCAGGCCGTGAGGAGAACGGTGGAAACGACCGCGGCCGCAGCGGCCCACCGCCTGGCGGGTCGCGTGGAGGCAGGCCGCTTGGCGGCGCGTGCGTCCACGGGCCGGTGCAGGGCGCGTGCGTTCACAGGCCGGTGCAGGGCGGCGCGTGGGTCCACGGGCCGGTGCGGGGCGACGGTACGAGCGGTGATCGGGGTCAGATGTGGACGACGGGGCAAGTCAGCGTGCGGGTGATGCCGGGCACGTTCTGCACCTTCGCCACGACCAGCTTGCCGAGCTCGTCGACGTTCCGGGCCTCGGCGCGGACGATCACGTCGTACGGACCGGTGACGTCCTCGGCCAGGGTGACGCCCTGGACCTCGGCGATCTGCGCTGCCACATCGGCCGCCTTGCCGACCTCGGTCTGGATCAGGATGTAGGCCTGGACCACCACGTCGTTCTCCACTCAGTCGTCCTCAGCTGGCTCCCGAGCCACGGTACTGCGAAGCGGCCGGGCGTACTCTTCGTTGCTCGGTCACCGTACCGCCTAGACTCCGTGAAGCGATATGGGAGGTCTACTGACGTGACAGAGACGTTGGGAAGCACTGGTGAGTTCGGCCTGATCGAGGCCATCACCAAGAGCCTTCCCCAAGGTGAGGACGTCCTGGTCGGGCCCGGTGACGACGCGGCCGTGCTGGCGGTGCCGGACGGCCGGCTGGTGATCACCACCGACCTGCTGATCGAGGGCCGGCACTTCCGCCAGGACTGGTCCTCGGCATACGACGTGGGCCGCAAGGCCGCGGCCCAGAACCTGGCCGACGTGGTGGCGATGGGCGCCCGGGCGACCTCGATGGTGGTCGGGTTCGGCGCGCCCGCGGACCTGCCGACCGCGTGGGCACTCGAGCTCAACCAGGGCCTCGCCGACGAGGCGGAACTGCTCGGCGTCAGCATCGTCGGCGGCGACACAGTCCAGTCCGACAAGATCGTCGTCTCCGTGACGGCCTTCGGTTCCCTCGACGGCCGTGCGCCGGTACTGCGGTCCGGGGCGCGCCCCGGCGACGAGGTGGCCGTGGTCGGGCGGCTGGGCTGGGCCGAGGCGGGGTACACCGTGCTCACCCGGGGTTTCCGGTCTCCGCGCACGGTCGTGGAAGCCCACCGCCGGCCGCAACCGCCGTACGCCGAAGGTCCGCGGGCGGCGATCGCGGGTGCTTCGTCGATGTGCGACGTGAGCGACGGGCTGATCGCGGATCTGACGCACATCGCGCAGGCCAGCGAGGTGGTGATCGACGTCCGCTCGCTGGCGCTGACGATCCCCGAGCCGCTGCAGGCGGTCGCCGCGGCGACAGGTCTGGACGCGCTGGCGTTCGTGCTCAGTGGCGGCGAGGACCATGCCCTGGTCGGCACCTTCGAGCCGGCCGACGTACCGGACGGCTGGACCGTGATCGGCTCAGTTGCCGAGGGCAACCAAAACCTGCCGGCCGGCACGGTCACCGTCGACGGCGCCACCTACACGGCGACCACCGGCTGGGGCCACTTCAGGAGCTGACCATGCCGACCACACAGAAGCCGGGCAGACCCACCGCTCAGGAGCTGGGCCGGCCGATTGTTCGCGAGCTGAGCGGGATGATTGTGGTGGAGGTGTTGTCGTGAGTGGTGCGCCGCCGAGGGTGCTGACGATCGCCGGGTCCGACTCCGGGGG
>NZ_DASRXP010000335.1:0-2459 GCF_035687465.1 Kribbella sp. | reverse complement strand
CGTGGTGCACGGCTCCCGGCCGAACAGCAGCACCGACCGGTTCCGCCGTGCGCTGATCTTCCACTACGTCCCCGAGGCGAGCACGGAGATCGCGGCGTTCTACGACCCCCTGGTCCGCCCGGACCGGCGTACGGTCTCGATCCCCGCGGCGATCGGCGGAGGTCCTTGCGGAGACTACGGCGACGTCGAGCCCTGATCCGTCGGTGCAAACAGGCGGACCACTTCGCTGAGCCAGTACTGCGGTGAGAACGCCCAGGCCTCGACCTCTATGTTGTCGGCGTGCACCAGCAATCGGTGCCAGGAGACCAGGCGGTGCACGGCATGTAGTGGGGCGGCTACGTCCAGCTCAGCCCGCAGTACTTCGAGCGGCGCGAGGTCTGACCATTGCTGGAGGTAGACGTCGGTCAACTCGTCCAGGCGCGGGTCGTCCTCCGCCCAGGTCCCTTGGCGATTGGGATTGACCAGAGCCGACCGGATGCTCGGCGCCGTGGCGAACGGATGACCCCAGACCGCATCGCCGAAGTCGAAGAACCGGAACGGCGCCGACGGATGCCGCCGGAACACATTGTGGACATGTAGGTCGTTCTGGTCCAGCGCCATCGAGATCGCGCCACTCAGCTTGGCGTCCAGGCCGGCCAACGTGTCACCGGCCCGCCGCAGACCGGCCAACACCGTCGGCTCCAAGCACAACGGGTGCTCGGTCCCGAGTGCTCCGAACCAGTCCGCGATCCCATGCACGGTATCCGCCAAGCGGGGCGGTGCCAGCGAGGTCAATCCGCTGGCGAGCAACGCGGTCTCGGCGGGAATCGAGTCGCGCTGCAGCCCGGCGTACTCGGTCACGAGCCGTCGCCACAGCGGCAGGAGGTCGGTGTCCGCCACCTGGTCGAGCGTCGGGCCCTGGTCCGCGGTCAGCATCCAGCCGCGGTCCGCCTCGATCGCCAGGGGCGCGACCACGTGCTGCGGGAGCGCCTCAGCCATCGCGGCAACCAGCGCGGCCTCGAAAGCCTGGCCGGGATTGTTCTCCTTGAACCAGAACAACCCGTGATCTGTCGGATAACACCAGACCGCCGCCCAGAACCGGATCGTGTACGGCACAGGCGCCCCGGTCACGGCGATCCCCGCGTTGGTGAGTCGTGCTCTCACCCACGCATCAACCTCGGCAAACCACTCGTCGCCCGTCCAGCGGCGCACCCAGTACCCACCCGCATCAGCCTGCAAAGCCAGCGGCTCCGGGGCCCGACGGCTCTCCACCCAAGTCACCCACCGACCTTACGGCTGAACCCCGGCTAGCCGCTCGCCCTTATCCGCTGGTACTACGGGTCAGCTGGCGTAGTCGCGGAAGCCGCGGGCGGTTTTGCGGCCGAGGTAGCCGGCGGTGACCAGGTGCTCCAACAGTGGCGCGGGCGCGAAGCCTGGCTCGCGGAACTCCAGGTAGAGGGTCCGCTGGATCGCGAGTGACACGTCCAGCCCGACCACGTCGAGCAGCTCGAACGGGCCCATCGGCAACCGGCAGCCCAGCTTCATCGCGGCGTCGATCTCGTCCACGCCGGCGTAGTGCGCCTCGAGCATCCGGACCGCGTCGTTCAGGTACGGGAACAGCAGCGCATTGACGATGAACCCGGCCCGATCGCCGCACCGTACGGGGTGCTTGCCGGCGGCAACCGCCACGGCTGCTACCGAGTCCGCGACCTCGGGCAGGGTACTGACCGTGCTGACCACCTCGACCAACTTCATCACCGGCGCCGGGTTGAAGAAGTGCAGCCCCACCACGTCCGACGGACGCTTCGTCGCCATCGCCAGGTCGATCACCGGCAGGCTCGACGTGGTCGTCGCCAGGATCGCGCCCGGCTTGCAGATCTCGTCGAACGTCTCGAACAGCGCCTGCTTGACGCTGAGCTCCTCGACCACGGCCTCGATCACCAGATCCGCCGACGCGAGATCGTCGAGCCGCGCGGTGCCGACGATCCGGCCGAGCGCCGCGTCGCGCTCCTCCGACGACAGCTTGCCGCGCTGAACCCCCTTCTCCAGCGAGCGTTCCAGCCCTGCCCGGACCTGGTCGACCTTCTCGGTCCCCCGGGCCACGTACAGCACGTCGTACCCGGCCTTGGCACAGACCTCGACGATGCCGACGGCCATCGTCCCGGAGCCGACCACGCCGACCTGCCGGATCGGGCGGATCGCAATCTCCGAGCCGCCGGTCACCGGGGTCAGGTCGTCGTCGACGACCACCGGCGAGTCGGGCGCCTCGTAGGTGTAGAAGCCGCGGCCGGTCTTGCGACCCAGCATGCCGGCGGTGACCAGCTGCTTGAGGATCGGCGCCGGCGCGTGCAGCCGGTCGCGGCCCTGGCGGTACATCGTCTCGAGGATCTCGTACGCCGTGTCGAGCCCGATCAGGTCGAGCAGCTGCAGCGGGCCCATCGGGTAGCCGCAGCCGTACCGCATCGCGGCGTCGATGTCCA
>NZ_DASRXP010000334.1:0-15583 GCF_035687465.1 Kribbella sp. | reverse complement strand
CTTGTGCTCGGTGACGGTGTTCGACTTGTAGTGCTTCGCGTTGGAGCGTTGCACTTCGGGCGGCATGATGTGGTCCTCGGAGCCCGAGATGAACAGCAGTGGTGCCCTGGCGTCGTTGTGGTAGTCGACCCAGGTGTCCTGATGGCCGGGCTGGAAGTTCGCGAGGACGCCGCCCCAGAGGATGCCGCCATTCGCCGGGATGGCGTACCGCTGGTAGAGCTCGCGTGCCTCTTCTTCGCTGAAGGTGTTGGTGAAGGCGTAGTTCCACTGGTCGAACGAGAGCGGGACCACCTTGTGCCGGTTGGCCGGGTTCTTCAGCACCGGGAACGTCGACTTGAGCTGGGACAGCGGTACGACGCGGACGCCCTCGGTCGGTGCGGAGTTCATCGCCACCCCGGCGGCCCCGAAACCGTGGTCGAGCAGGATCTGGGTGAAGGCGCCGCCGGCGGAGTGACCGATGATGATCGGCGGCGTCGGCAGCTCGCGGATCACCGTTTCGTAGTGCTCGATGATCTGCGGGACCGTGACCTTGAGGATGGGCGTCGGGTCGGCGTTCAAGGCCTCGACCTCCACCTCGAAGCCCGGGTAGCCGGGAGCAAGGACCCGGAAACCGCGCTCCTCGTAGTACTTGACCCAGTTCTCCCAGCTGCGCGGGGTGACCCAGAAGCCGTGGACGAAAACGATGGTGTCGGGAGCCATGATCACGTGTCCTTCTCGTTGCCGCCGGACCGCCTGTTGGCCGCAAATCTAGCTGCCAGGGAACCGGCCAACGTAGGATGTGGCTGCATGACTCTGGGCTGCGAGTGCACAGTCCGGACAGCTCGTGCGGCCGGGGGAAACGGTGTCAGGGGGCGGTGGAGTGGCCGTACTGCTGGACACCACCGTGCTCCCGAGAAGCGACCGCGCGGAGGCGTTCTACACGGCCATGATGTCCGCGAGCGTGCCTTCGCGCGTGGAGCATGAGGACCGGCACGGCGACGTCCACGCGCGGATGGACTTCTGGCAGCTCGGTGCGTCGGACCTGTTCCGCAACGAGGGATCCGGCATCCGTCTGGTCCGTACTCCGAAGCACGTCAGGATCGGAGCTCCCGAGCGGCTCGCGCTCGCCGTTCAGGTGATCGGGTCCGGCCTCTTCAGCCAAGGTGGCGCCGACAGACGCGTCCACACCGGTGAGCTGATGTTGGTCGACCTGACCGCACCTTATGAATTTGCCTGGACCGGTCGCGGCGCCTCCCAGGCTTTTCAGATCGACTACGACGACCTCGGGCTGAGCGTCGAGACGGTCCGTGCGGCTGCGCGGCGGCTGCCCAGCAGTCCTTTGTACGAGCTCGTGCTCCACCATCTCACCGTGTTGCCGGCCGTCGGCGACTCGCTCCAAGGCACACGATCGGCCTCGATGCTCGGCGCCGCGACTACCCAGCTTGTCCGTGCCCTGTTGTCATCCGCCGCGGCCGAGGACTCCCAGCGGCATCCCTCGATGAGCGACGTTCTGTTCACCCGGATCACCTGGTACGCCCGCCGGCATCTGACGGACCCCGACCTCGGCCCCGCCCGCATCGCCGCGGAGCACAACATCTCTCTGAGGTATCTCTACAAGGTGTTCTCCGAGCACCACCTCAGCTTCGAGCAGTGGCTCATCGGTGAGCGGCTCGAGGGTGCGCGCCGTCAGTTGGCGTCGCCCGCGAGCCGGTACCGGTCGATAGCCGCCATTGCCGCCGAGTGGGGATTCGTCGACGCCGGCCACTTCACCCGGCGCTTCCGCAGAGCTCACGGTCTGACGCCTCAAGACTGGCGTCGCCTGAACCAGGCCTAGCGTGCTATTCGCCTGTCATGCATAGGCAGAAGGGGTGGCCTGCGGGGTCGGCGTAGACCGGGCAGCTACCGCCCTGCGGAGGCAGTTTGGTGGCTCCGAGCCGCAGCGCGAGCTTCTCGCGGGTTGCGCGGTCGTCGAACGAGAAGTCGAAGTGCAGCTGCGCCGGGTACTCCGGATCCGGCCACCGTGGCGCGCGATAGTCGTTCACTCGTTGTAGGCCGATGGCGGGCAAGGTTCCGTCGGACCGAGCGATGACGATGCGATCGACCGTCTCCTCCAATCGCTCGGGCATGTCGAGCAGACCGGACCAGAAGTCCGCCAGTACGACGGGGTCCGGGCAGTCGATCACCACTCGCCAGAGCACACCGAGCTGGTCGGATCCCTGGGTAGCCCGGCCCGTGGTGTCGGAGTACAGGCAGAACGGGTGGCCCACCGGATCGCTGTAGATCCGGAAGGCGCCGGAGTCCTTGAGCTTGGTGGCGCCGTGGGCGAGGATATCTGCCTCGGCAGCGTTCAAATCGGGAACGAGTACGTCGAGGTGCAGCTGCTGTGGATAGGCGGGGTCGGGCCAGCGCGGTGCGAGGCCGGTGCCCTCGTCGAAGCCGAGCGGAGCTCGTACCAGTCGCTGCCAGAACGTCCGGACGGAGTCTTGCTCCTCATCCGTGCAGCCGATGACGATGCCGAACGTGCCGTCCTTGGGTTCTTGGGTGATGTCGAGGCCGAACAAACCATCGGCAGCCAGCAACACCGTCACGAACGCGTGCCCGTCGTCGCCCTCAACCCGAAACCGGGCCATCGTGTCGTGCACTTGCCAGCCGCGGACGATCCGGCGGTTCGCGCCGGCGGAGGCCTGCAGCCGGGGCATCCAGCTGTCCCGCATCCACGGGCCGGGCTCCCAGTCCGCAAGCCGTTCCGAGCACAGCCCAGCCACAGCCTCGGGGTCCCCGCGTTCCAGCGCCTCGACGACCGTTCTGGCTCTGGCCACGAGATCCTCAGGCATGCGCTGAAGTATGGGCGGTGATGATCCAGGCGCGGGAGTCGAACCAGATGCCGTCTGCGGTGTGATGGGTGGTGAGGGTGGCTCGTAGTCGCTGGAGGGCGTCTTCGGTTTGGGCTGGGTCCAGGTCTGCGAGGAGGTCCTTGGTCACCATCAGGCTGCGTGCCGCGTTGAGGGCGGCTTCGGCGTCCGGGCCGTAGTAGACGGGTTCGCGGACGTCGGTGATTTGGAGGTCGGCGAACCCTGCGGCGGTTAGGAGGTGTTCGGCGGTTACTGGGTCGGCCAGCGAGAACGCTCCGTAGGCGGCGGCGACGGGCAATGTGCGTCCGCCGGCGAGGGCGTCACGGATCGCGGTGTGCCACTCCTGGTGCTTGGCGTCCTGCCACACCAGTTGTACGAGCCGGGCGCCCGGACGCAGCGCGCGGGCGATGTTGGTGAACGCCACTCCCGGGTCGGTGAAGAACATCGTGCCGAAGCGGCTGGTGGCGAGGGAGAAACGCCGAGCGGGGAAGGGGTGGAGCTGGGCATCAGCTTGCTCGAAGCTGACATTGCGCAGGCCCTCCCTTTCACTGAGCTGCCGGGCGGTCTCCACCATCTGGGCGGAGATGTCGACGCCGAGGGCGCTCCCCGAGGTAGCTGCTTTGGCGGCCTCCCGGGTCGTCAGGCCAGTGCCGCAGCCGATGTCGAGCACGTGGTCATCGGGTCTGACATCCATGGCGGCCTGCAGTCGCTGGTGATAACGACGCAGCTCGGCGTCATAGTCGAACGTCAAATCCATCTGCCTGTCCTCTCGCTGTGCACCCTCCCGGGGCGGATCGTAGGACGACCCTAGGCCCGGGCCTGGGGCGGGATCGGCGACTGGCAGAGCTAGGCCCGGTCTGTCAGTGCGTTCGTCAGTAGGGCTGCGAGTGCCTCGAGCTGGAAGTCTGCCGCGGACGACACCTCTTCGTCGGAACCGTCGAGGGCTCGGGCGGCCAGGCCGGCCTTGCTGTCGATGAGATCCGCGATTCTGGTGTCGATCGTCTGCGCGGCGATGATGCGCCACGCGGTGACGGGCTCTTCCTGACCGATCCGGTGGACGCGGTCGATGGCCTGGGTCTGCTCGGCGTTCGTCCACGAGAGCTCGGCGAGCACGACGTTGGACGCCACTTGCAGGTTGAGGCCGACGCCGGCCGTCAGGAGCGAACAGACCGCGATCGAGACCTCCGGGTCGTTCATGAACGCGTCGATGTTCGTCTGGCGCTTCTTGGCGGTCTGGTCGCCCCGGATCGAGGAGTAGCGGATGCCACGCTCGGCGAAGATCTCCTCGGCGGCGTCCATCACCTCGATGTGCCTGGCGAAGAAGACCACCTTGCCCACGTTGTGCGCGAGTTGCGCGGCGTAGTCGGCGGCCAGACCGGCCTTGGCCCGGCCGATGCGACGCACCAGGCTGAACACGTTCTCGCCGGTTTTCGCCTTGTCCATCTCGGTCCGCTCCCAGCCGGCGACCCGGCGTACGAGCTCGTGGTCGATGCCGTCCACGACCGCGCCGGAGTTCCGGGTCGCGAGTGCGCTCTCATAGCGCGCCACGAGACGGTCGGCGAGCTCGCGCTCGGCGTCGCGGATCGACCGGCCGGCGGCGTCGTCGAGCTCGACGGGCAGGTCGGCGACGCGGCGGGCGGGGATGTCGGCGGCCACGTCGACCTTGAGGCGCCGGACGATGCCGAGGTCGATGACGCTGTTCCTGGCGGCGGGGTAGAACTCGCGGTCGGCCGGCGTCAGGCCGGTCTCCTCGAGTGACTCCATCAGTTCGGCGCCCGGCTTCGTCTCGTCGATCCAGCCGAGGAACTGCCAGATCGCCTTGAAGTCGTCGATGTCGTTGATCAGCGGGGTGCCGGTGAGCGCCATCAGCAGGGGACGCACGGCCCGGCGCTGGATCCGCTCGGACAGTTGCAGCACGTTGCGCGATCGCTGGGACTTCTTGTTCTTGATGAAGTGCGCCTCGTCGACCACCATGCCGCGGAACCCGAGGTCGCCGAGCCAGCCGACGTGACGGTCGAGGATCTCGTAGTTCACCACCACGATGTCGGCGAAGCCGTCGATCGTGTCCCCGTTGCCATGGATGACCGTGGCAGTCTTCTGTGGCGTCCAGAGGCCGGCCTCGCGCGCCCAGTTGGTCTTGACGACGTTCGGCACGACGACGAGCAGCGGGTAGGCGTCCGCGGCCTGCGCGGCGAGCAGCGCCTGAGCGGTCTTGCCCAGGCCTGGCTCGTCGGCCAGCAGGAAGGTCCGTTGGCCGGCTGCCGCGGCGGCGACCAGTTGAGCCTGGTGCCGCATCAATTCGAGGCCACCCGGCAGGCGGATGGACGACGGCTCGGGCAAGGACTCGCTTGCCGAGGCGGTTGCGTACTCGAACGACTTGAGCAGGGGGCCGATCAGCTCCCAGTCGGACAAGCGCCCAGGACCGCGCGGCTTGGGGGGCGCCGCGGCACTGAAGTCGGGAGCGAGGAAGGGGTTGGCGAGCTGCCGCGAGACGACCGACTGCGGCACGATCTGCCGCGCGGCCGGGGCCGGTTCGGCCGTCGGCTCGGTGAGCTGGGGCTCGTCGAGGGCCGGCTCCGCGCCGGCTGCGGTCTGCATCTCACGCTTGAGCGCTACGGCGGCGTCGGACATGACAGCGTCCTCGGCGAGCAGCATGAGCAGCGAGGTGTCGCGGGCGGCGGTGGTGGCGAGGATCGTCGCGATCCCGTCGAGGCGCCTGAGCTGCTCGGCGCGATAGGCGTCGCTGGAGCTCTCGTCCTTGGTGACCCGGGCCCGCTCCTCACGCACCAGCAGGGCCACGACCTGGAACTTCGTCCGTACCGAGGGCCGGATGGCCCCGCGCTCGACGGCCGACTCGACCTCCCGGACGGCGCGGGCGAGCACCGGCAGGATGCCCTCGGCGTCGACCTTGCGGACCCGCCGACGCGGGGCATTACGAGTGGTACGGGTAGCGCCGGACTGGCGCTGGCCTCGACGGGCCAAAGAGTCCTCCTCAGGGCGGCCACGACAAACTCGCCATGGCGGAACGGCACACCGCACCCGGCAGGCGGTCGACCGAGACGTCACGCGGGACAGTCCGGAGTGGCCGCTCGGTAACGCGGCTCGGTCCCCACCGCTTCTGCGAGGTCAACGTGTCGGATTCCGACGGGATCGGCCCTTGTGTGGAGCCCTCGACCACCAGAAATGGCCATGAACCCCGGACAGAAGGCACGAGCGTCGCAGGGCGGCTGTCGCCGCCAAGGATGTCGCCAAGGTTTGGTGCGTCACCAATACTACGTCAGCCGAGTGGCAATCCGGCACAGCTCACCGATCTGGGAGTTTCAGGAGGCTCGACCGGTGAAGGACCGGCTGAACTGCCTGCTCAGCCTGCGCCGGCGCCTTTCCCCGCCGGATGGCCAGCGGTGAGGGGTGTGGAGTGTGTTGAGGGCGTACGAGCGGGCGCATGATGGGGTATGGCCGGTTTGCTGGTCGGGCGTGGAGTCGAGGCTGCGGTACTGCGAGGGTTGATCACGGAGCTGCCGGAGCGGTCGGCAGCTGTGGTAGTTCGCGGTGAGGCGGGGATCGGTAAGACGATGCTTGTCCAGTCGGTGCTCGATGAGTACGCGGGTGATGGTGTGCGGGTCTTTCGGGGCGCCTGCGCGCCGATGTCCGGGGCGATTGCCTACGGCGGGCTTGGCGCCACGATGGCGGCGGCGTTGAGCCAATCCACGGAGTCCACGGCGGGCGGCCGGTTCCCGTCGGCGGCCGCCGGCCGTGCTTGGGCGATGGCGACCCTTGGGGGCATGCTTGTCGGCGACGCGGCGCAGAGCACGGTCCTGCTGGTCGAGGATGTTCACTGGGCCGATTGGTCCACGCTGGACTTCCTCGCGCATGAGACGCGCGGCCTGCCCGAGCGAGGGTTGCTCGTGCTGCTGACCTGGCGCGACGAGGCTACTGATCACGAACAGTTGACCTGGCTCGGAGAAGTGCTTCGCACCCCGGCCGTCGTCGATCTGCCGCTACGCCGGTTGACCGAACAGGAGACGTCGCAGCAATTGCGCGGTCTCCAACCCGACTGTACGGCGGAGGCGGTCGCTACTGTCTACCGGCGCAGCGCAGGCAATCCGTATCTGAGTGTCGAACTGATCCGCGGTGACCTGACGGTTCCGGCGTCGTTGCGCCAACTCCTGCTCGCGCGCCTGCAGGCACTCTCGATGCCGGCCCGCGTTGTCGTCGCAGCCACCGGGGCGATGGTTCGCGCCCTCGATGACGAGGATTTGCTGGCGGCGGTAGACGGTGCCGCCGACGCCGTGCGAGAGGCCTGTGACTCGGGTCTGGTCATTCGCGACCCGGCGGCCGGTTGCGCCGCGCGTCACCCGGTGATCGCCGAGGTCGCTTACGACCAGTTGCTGTCTTCGGAACGCCGCGACCTGCATGCGCGACTCGCGAAGCAGTTGGCGGGCCGCGTTGTCTCCGATACCAGCGCATCGCAGCTCGCCGAGGTCGCTGAGCAGTATCGCCGCGCGAGCGACCGGGACGCAGCGTTCAGTTGGGCGTTAAGGGCGGCCCGTGCGGCCGAGAAGGATTGCGCGTTCGCGGAGGCCGGCCACTGGTTCTCCGTTGCTTCGTCGCTGTGGCGGCCGTCGGACCTGGCCGATGACCAGACGTCGCAGCGGCTCGTGCTCGCCGAGCGGGCGGCCTCGCTGCTCGGCGGCGCCGGTCAGCACGTCGAGGCTCTCGGCTTGCTCGAGGCGGCGGTGCCCGGCGGCGACGGTGAGGTGGGCACGCTGGAGGCCCTGCTGATGCGGGGTATGCTGCGCGCGCATTTCGCCGATGACCTCGCCGGAGCGATGGCGGACGTCGAGCGAGCACGGCGTCTGGTGCCGACCGGTGACGATCGAATGCTCGGCCGGGTGTGCGTCGCGCGCGCTATGCTCCTGGCTCCGTATTCCCGCTCAGCCGAGGTGGCTGTGGCTGCCCGGATGGCGCTGGAACACGCGACCCGGGCCGACGACATCCGGACGATCGGACAGGCTCGAGCGTGGCTGGGATCGGTCGCCGCAAACGAGGGCCGGATCGAAGACGCACTCGACGAGGTGGGGGCCGCGCTGACGATCGCTCGCGACCTCGCCGAGCCGGAGGACATGGCCTGGGCGGGGATGATGCTGACCTACGCGCACGGGTTGCGCGGTGACACCGACGAAGTCGTGGCGATCGCGAACACGATCCAGGCCGAGCTACGGCGCTTGATGGTCAACGAGCACTGGGTCGAGGGCATCATCGAGTCCAACGCCGTCTACAACCTCTATATGGTCGGCCGATGGGACGAGGCGCTGAGCCGCGATGACAGGGGCCGGCCCCCGTCCGGACTGGCGTTCAAGGACTCCCAGCTCGCGCTGATCCACATGGCACGCGGGAACCTACAGACCGCTGTCGAGCTGATGCGAGGGCAGGAACTCCTTGCCGTAGACGACCAGCCCCTGGAAAAGCTCGACTACGCAGAGAGCCAGGCCCAGCTGCGCCTACTGCAGCAACGCCCGCGCGAGGCCCTGGCCCTTGCACTGGACGCCGCCGAAGTCACTCACGATACCGAGGAAGAACCGCCGTCCGGCGAGCTGCTGCGTATCGGTCTCGAAGCAGCGGTCGCGTCGCACTCACCCGACGGCTTCGAACGACTGGTGACGCTCCTTCCGCGCGCCGTGTCCGGGGTCGATGCCGCAGCGTTAGCTGCGATTGTCGACGGTGAACGATCCCGGATCCGCGGCACGCCCGACCCGACCCCGTGGCTCACCGCCGCACAGGAATGGGCGTCACTAGGCCGGCCGTACTGGGAGGCGCAAGCCCGACTGAGGGCAGCCGAGGCGCTGCTGGCTCATCGCGGGCAACCTGGTGCCCGAGGCCGCGCGACCGCCGAGCTCGAAGCGGCGCGACAGATCGCCGAGCGGCTCGGTGCGGCACCGCTACTGGGCCAGATTCAGGGGCTGGCGAAGATCGCCCGAATCCATCTCGACGACTCCGTGACCAAGCACCACGAACACCGCGCGGCCACCACCGACCCATACCCGCACCCGCCGTTGACCGAGCGGGAGCGTCAGGTGCTTGCCCTGGTCGCGGCCGGGCGGACAAATCGCGAGATCGGCGCCGTCCTCTACATGAGCCCCAAGACCGCCAGCGTGCACGTCACCCACATACTCGAGAAATTCGGCGTACAGAGCCGGGTGCAAGCCGCCGCCGAAGCGGTCCGCCTCGGCCTCGCGGACAACACCCAACCGCCCGCATGATCCGCGGCTTCAGTGTGTGCACCCCGGCAGGATTCGAACCTGCGACCAACGGATTAGAAGGGGGGACGGACCCAGTACCCACGCCTGAACTCGACCGTCCTTGGCCGACTCCAGTGCGCTCGGAGACTACTCTGGCATGGTCTTTTCACCTGGAGTTCAGTCCCGAACCAGTCCCCGACGACGGGTGGGGATTGGTGGCCCGGAACGCTGCGGCACAGCGCCGATTAGGCAGTCGCACTCGCCCGTGGTTCAGGCTTGCCGAGGGCGGCCGCGGTGAAATCCGCGACCACCCCTGTCATCGGCGCTGGCGAGTTGACCTGCAGGTGGCTCCCACGGCGGGTGAATCCAGGGCGGTGATAACGGCGCCACCGCCACCGACACGCCACCAGCGCTTTGCAGCTTGTTGCAAAGCTGCGTCGACTTGCGGGATGTGGGGTGTTTGCCAACGGCAACGCTCCTGCACGCCGGTCGAGCACGACCCGTACCGGTTGTCGTGGGCACGGTGACAGGGGACCCGATCACGCGCACTCTGGATCCATGAACGGATCCGTGCAGGCGATCAACATCGTCTTCGACAGACCGCCGTCGCATCACAGTGGCCGGTTCGTCGAGGTCGAGACCGATGATGGCTACAGCATCAATATCGGCGAGTGGGTTGAGCGGCCCGACGGCAACTTGACGCTCCGGATCGACAACGTGCAGATCCCTTCACCCGACGGCATCAACCGCCCAGACCAGGCAGCGCGCGATGACCCCGAACCGTAAGGCACCCCGACCGGACGATCATCAGCGGACTCTGTCGCCCGCGCTGGCTGGGCCTGTCGAACTCGAACTGGCCAAGGCCGTCGAACAGTTGCCGGGCCCCAACGGCCTGCCCGGCGGGTCGCGCTACGAGCTGAAGTACGACGGGTACCTTCACTGAACCTTCCGAATACCCGCAGGCCGCGTGATCGGCGTGCGGCAGTAACGTCAGCGCCGCGAGTGTCCGTCGGTGTCGGTGCCTATGACCTGTTCAGCCAGTCGCCGAGCTAGCTGTGTTGGGTCGGTGTCGGGTCTTGTAGCTCCGGTTGCAAGCGCGCCGTCGATGATCAACAAGAGCTGGTCGGCAGCAAACGCCGGTTCTTGATGGCCGAGCTTGATGAGCTCATCTTTGAGGAGTTCGTGGATGTGCTCGCGGTATACGCGAGCGACGCCGTGTGCCGGATGGTCGGGATCTGCCAATGCGAGGTCCGCGGACAGGTACCGGCAGCCGCGAAAGGTCGGGTCCGCGACAATTGGCGCGAGCATGTCGAAGATGGCCAGCAGACGGTCGCGCGGGTCGTCGCCGGCGTCTTGCATGGCCTGCCGGTACAGCGCCTCATCTTCGGCCGTCGTCAGTCGCAGCATCTCGGCGATCAGCCCGTCCTTCCCGCCGAAGTGCTCATAGAGTGATCGGCGGGCGACTTTCGCCTCCTTGAGGATGGCGTCGATGCCGACACCGACGCCCTGGCTGTAGGTCAGCTCCTTGGCGGCGGCGAGTAGTCGTTCGCGGGGTCGGCTGGTCATACGAGTCAGCGTGTCATGGTCTTGCGGGTAGATCAACCAGTCTATATAGTCCAAGTAGATCGACCAGTCTATCTAATGAGGCGCTATGACCCTGCACACGACAGCCGAGATCATCGACCGCTTCAACCACGCCTTCGTCAACCACGACGCCACCGCGCTGGACGAGCTGATCGGCGCTGACTGCGTCATGGAGGCGATCCAACCGACGCCTGACGGTGCTCGATCCGAAGGCCGCGAGGCCTGTCTGGCCTTCTGGAAGGCGCTGGCAGACGATCACAGCACACAGTTCGAGGTGGAAGACGTCACGGTGTCGGGCGAGCGCGCCACCATCCGTTGGCGCTACCGCTTCGGAGAAGCACCGGCGGCCTCCGTGCGGGGCGTGAACCTGATGCTGATTCGGGACGGGCAAATCGTCGAAGCGCTCGGCTACAGCAAGACCGCAGGCGAGATCCCCCTCGCCGCCGAGGAGAACACCCGGCGCCTGACCACCGGCATCGACGAGAGAGGACTGAACCATGACCAGAAAGACAAGTGAGCGTTCTCCGAGTGCACAGTCGAGCGAGTACGCCATCCAGCCGATCCTGTGTACCCACGACATCGAGCGGTTGAGCTCCTTCTACACGGAGCTGTTCGGCGCCGAGGAGGAAATGCGTGTGCCGGGCAAGAAGGGGCCGTTCTTCGTGACCCTTAGGTTCGGAGGCGGTGGCCTGACCCTGGTCGACGCCAAGCAGGGAGCCAAGGCTGCCCCAGGCCGGGTCATCGTGGCGGTGTTCGTGAACAACGTCGACGAGGTACTGCCGCGAGTGGAGTCAGCAGGCGGAAGAGTCGCCGGCCCAGCCAAGAACATGGCATGGGGCCAGCGGGTCGCCCACATCACCGACCCAGACGGCAACCCGCTCAACCTCACCCAGCAACTCTGACCCAACAGCTCGCCCACCCCAGACACACCACACCGTGTTCGACGCGCCCGCGGTCATCGTCCGGGGCGGTGTCAGCGCGCGGATGTGGTCTCGAACAGGAGGTCCGGTCATGGAGCCGCTTGGTCTGTTGGTTGCCCGCTCCCAGGTCAGCGATGACGTTCGCCGCACCGCTCGCCCCGCTGAGCCGGAAGGAAGGCCGCGGAGCTGGCGTCAGCGGGCCAGCCGCCGCATTATCCAGTGGCGGGTGTCCTGGTCGCGGAGGCCGAGCTCGGCGACGATCTCGAAGGCCGGGGTTCAATAGCCCGCTACCACGGTCGGTGACTGCGTGTTCTTCGGGTGGATACCGGGCTCGTAATCCGAGTGACTGGGAGGCCGGTGTGGAGAGCAAGGCGAAGGCAGCGGCGCAGCGTGTCCGAGCAGCAGCGTGGCGGCCACCACGGCAACTGTCACCCGTCACCGATGACCCGGACGAGGCACGCGAGTGGCTCGACGCGTTCAGCTACTCCGGCGTCGAAGGACTCGTCACCGGCCTGAAACCAGCAGGTAGCCAGCATTCCTGGCCAGACGAGATCGGCGCCGGCCACTGGGGTCGCGGCGCCCAGAAGATCCCGGTGGTGAAGGTGCGACCAGTGCCGCAAGTAGCCTCTACTTCGCACCACGGATGGCCCCACCTGAGAAGGATCATGGTGGCTTCCTGCCAGGCGACCTGCCGCTTGACCTGCAGGTTTGGGGGGCGCGCCCGGCAGGATTCGAACCTGCGACCAACGGATTAGAAGTCCGACGCTCTATCCAGCTGAGCTACGGGCGCATGGCCGTGGCGGGGCCGCGGCACGGTGAAGAGTCTCTCAGATGGGGAGGTGATCGTGCTTGTGGGTTGTTGGGCGCGTCCCGGGGGCGCGGCACCGGGCGGGACGGGGCGCGACGCTGCGTAGCGCAGTACGGGCTGGTTGGGGTGGGGGAAGTAACAGGGCTGTCGTTCCAACGAGGTAACGCTGAGTGGGCGGTCCTGCCGCGCTGGGGGCTGTACAACTAGGCTGCGGGCATGAGTTACCCCTCACCAGGCCCGGGCCAGACGCCGCAACCGGCGGCGATCGGCTCGGCAAGCCCGCCCGGCGCCCCGTATCCGCAGCCGAACGTCCTGGGGACCCATCCGGTCCCGGGCTCGCGGCGGAACCAGGGGATTCTGATCGGCGGGGTGATCGCGGTGCTGTTCGCCATCGCGGCGCTGCGGATCTTCTGGATCCTGGCCGATGCGACTGGTGGCGGTTTCGGCTGGGGGTTGCTCTTCGCGCTGGTGCCGGTGATCCCGATCATCGCGCTCTACCTGTGGCTGGACCGTTACGAACCGGAGCCGGCCCGCTACATTCTGTTCGCACTGTGCTGGGGCGCTTTCATCGCGACGCTGGCGGCGTTGTTCATCAACAGCACGGTCGACGACTGGTTGCACGAGACCGGGAGCGGCGGCAACCGGTCCGCGATCTTCGTCGCGCCGCCGGTGGAGGAGTTCGCCAAGGGGTCCGTGATCCTGCTGCTGGCGCTGGTCCGCCGCAAGGAGTTCGACGGGATCATCGACGGGCTGGTGTACGCCGGGATGGTGGGCGTCGGGTTCGCCTTCACCGAGAACATCCTCTATATCGGCCGGATCTTCGACGAACTGTCGAACGAGGCCGGCAGCGACGCCGGTTTCCGCGGCGCGTTCGTGCTGTTCATCATCCGGTGTGTGATCTCGCCGTTCGCCCATCCGCTGTTCACCTCGTTCACCGCGATCGGGATCGGGATAGCGATCAGACATCGCAGTACGGCGGTGCGGTTCCTGGCGCCGATCGTCGGGTACCTGACTGCGGTCCTGGCCCACGGGCTGTGGAATGCCGGGGCCAGCTGGGCGGGCGGCAGCGGCTTCATCACCGTGTACCTGTTCCTGATGGTGCCGATCTTCATCGGCATGGTGGTCTTCGCGCTGGTGATGCGCTCCCGCGAGGGACAGATGATCGCGTCCCGGCTCTACGACTACGTGCGGTTCGGCTGGCTGATCCCTCAGGACGTGCCGCTGATCGCCACGCTGCGCGGGCGCAAGGCGCTCCGGCAGAACGCCAAGCGGTACGGTCCGCCCGCCGAGGCCGCGGCGAAGGCGTTCCAGCAGAACGCGACCGAACTCGCCTACCTGCGCGACAAGGTGGTGCGGCAGGTGATCGGTCCGGAGGCGCTGGAGACGGAGAAGAGTCTGCTGGACGAGCTCCGGCGCCGGCGGCCGAGCGTGCCGTTCCCGCCGATGCCTGCGTTCGCCCAGGCGGCGCCCGGCCCTCCGCCGTACCAGCCGGGCGCTGGACCGGGGATGCCCGCCGGCCCGATGCCGGGTGGACCGATGCCAGGTGGACCTGGGCCGGGTGGGCCTGTGCAGGGTGGGCCTGGGCAGGGGCCGCCGTACCAGGCTCCGCCGCAGCAGATGGCGCCGGCGGGATACCCGCCGCAACAAGCTGGTTATCCGGATGCCCAGCCGGGGTATCCCTCGGGACAATCCGGTTACCCAGGAGCCCAGCCCGGTTACCCACCGGGACCCCCTGGACAGCAGGGACCGCCGGGAGGATACGGTCCCTATCCACCGTCGCAGTGACCGCCACCCGTCCACGCCGCCAAACGGGGATGAAGATGACTTTGCTTCTG
Organism: Kribbella sp.; assembly: GCF_035687465.1. Lineage (NCBI taxonomy): Bacteria > Bacillati > Actinomycetota > Actinomycetes > Propionibacteriales > Kribbellaceae > Kribbella > Kribbella sp. Next base: position 1,366 of record NZ_DASRXP010000334.1, on the reverse strand, counting down.
CGCCGTCCGACCGGGCACTCTGTGCTCGTGGGCGGTAGCCGTGGCTGACACCAGGTCAGCAGCTGGTGAGGGCTCGGAGCGCTCGGATGAGCCGCAGGTTCCGGCCCAGGATCAGCCTGCCCAGGAGCTGGCGAAGTTGATCGCCGAATCGGGTGCCAAGGGCAAGGGTTTCTGGCGGCGCCGGCGTCGCAAGGCTGAAGCACCAGCAGCCGGTACGCCGGTCGCGGCCGAATCCGGTACTGCGTCGTCTGGCGAGGTGCCGGTGGCTCCTTCCGTGGAGAGCAAGGGTGATTCGCCGGACGACGGCAAGGGTGAGACGGCAACGGTCGCCGAGGTTGATGGGGCGGAGAAGCCGGTCGAGGCCGACGCCGAAACAGAGGCCGACGGCAACAAGATCGCCGAATCAGGGGCTGCCGAGGACGCCGAACCTGCTGATCCGGAGCCTGCTGGCGCCGAGGGTGTGGAGGATGAGGACGACCCCACGTCGAAGGTCGGCGTCGTCTATGAGCCGGATGATTCGCCTGAGGGGTTCCCGCTGGAGTACGGCGAGATCATCATCGGCCTGCCCAAGCAGCCCGAATCCGGGAAGAAACCAGCCGCGCCCGCAGCCGAAGAGGCTGCCGATGGGTCTGCAGAGTCCGAGGCCCCTGAGGTCGACGACGAGGAGACCCCTCAGGCGAGCGCGGAGACACCCTCCGAGGACGACGCCGAACCTGCCGCAGACGAAGCCGCCCCAGCCGACGAAGAGGCCGCAACCAGCTCCGAAGAAGCTCATCCGGAAGCACCAGCCGAGCCGGACGCGGGCGCTGCCGGCGAGCCCGACGACGCGGACGCGGACGCCGAGAGTGCCAGCGAGCCCGACGACGCTGCTGGGTCCGGCGATGCTGAGCCCGCTGCTGAGTCCGAGGGCGCTGCCGAGACTGCTAGTGAGTCCGACGATGCCGCCGAGCCCGCAGTCGAGGCTGACGAGCCCGCGGCCGAGGCTGACGACCCTGCCGAGCCTGGAGCCGAGGCTGACGACCCGGCCGAGGCTGACGACGCTGCCGGGACTGCTGCTGGGTCCGGTGACGGTACTGAGACCGGGGACGCTGCCGAGACTGGTGCTGACGAGGGCGCGGAGTCCGAGGCAGAGCAAGCGCCCGAGGACGGCGATGCGGCCGGCGCCGCGGACGAGACTGACCAGCCAGTGGCTGAAGAGGTAGGTGACGCCGACGCTGAGCAAGCTGCGGAGGCCGAACCAGAGCAAACGCCAGACGCCGAGCTTCCGGCTGAGCAGGACGCCGAGGCTGAGGCCGAGGACGTGCCGCCGGTCGAGGCTGAGGAGCGCTCTGAGGTTGAGGCAGTCGAGGGGCCCGAGGATGCAGAG
>NZ_DASRXP010000333.1:0-34197 GCF_035687465.1 Kribbella sp. | reverse complement strand
TCTCGCCGCCGTGGAGCCCGATGGTGAACTGGCGTGCACGTCCCTCGGCCTGCCGGTCAGCAAGTCCACCCAGAGCGGCCACTTCAAGGTCCTGCGAGAGGCCGGCGTGATCCGGCAGCGGGACGAGGGAACCTATCGGATGAACCGGCTCCGGCGACAAGATCTCGACAGTCGCTTCCCCGGCCTGGTCGATCTCGCCATCCCGCAAGGACGCGACATCATCGCCACCTGGTCGCGCGAAAAGGAACCGTCATGACCATCGACAACCCGGTACGCCGTAACGCGAAGGTGGCGATCGTCGGCGCCGGCCGGGTCGGTACCACGCTGGCCTACACGTGTCTGGTGAGGGGCGTCGGCAAGACCATCGCCCTCTACGGCAGAGATCCGGAGCGGCTCCGTGCCGAGGTGCTCGACCTCAATCACGGGCTGCAGTTCGTGCCGATGGCCACCGTCATCGGGTCCGCGGACCTCGAGGTCTGCCGCGACGCCGACGTGGTGGTCGTGACCGCCAGTGCCCCGATGGTGCCCGGCCTGTCCCGCCTGGATCTGGCCGAGGCCAACGTGGCGATCTGCCGCGAACTGGTCCCGCGCCTGGTCGAGGTCGCGCCGTCCGCGATCTTCCTGTTCGTCGCCAACCCCGTCGACGTCGTCACCTACGCGGCGCTGCGCATCTCTGGCCTTCCTCGGTCACAGGTCTTCGGCGCGGGAACAGTGCTGGACAGCTCGCGGCTGCGGCAACTCCTGGCCGGGCACTGCGGCGTGGCCGTGCAGAACGTGCACGCGTACATCGTCGGCGAGCACGGCGACTCCGAGGTTCCGCTGTGGAGTTCGGCGACGATCGGCGGCGTGCCGCTGTCGCAGTGGAAGGACGCTGGCCTTCTGCCGCTGGACACCACAGCGATGGCCGACATCTTCCGGCGAGTCGTGGGCGGCGGAGGCGAGGTCGTCGCCGCTAAGGGTTACACCAACTACGCGATCAGCCTCGCGACCGTCCGCATCCTCGAGTCGGTGCTCTACGACGAGCACCAGGTGCTGCCAGTCAGCTCGCTGATCGAAGACTTCATCGGCATCAACGACGTGTGTCTGTCCGTGCCGTCGGTCGTCAACCGGCACGGCGTGCAACGCGCCCTGCCGATCCCGCTCTCGGCCGCCGAAGCCGAGGCCTTCCAGCGCTCAGCGGAGGCGGTCCGAGCTGTCATTCAGCGATGCGGCCTGTGAGCGCACGGCGTGGCGAACGCGACGATCCGCGACATCGCCGACCCGAGCCTGGATCAGTAGCCAACGGCAACTACTTCAGTGAGCGGACCGCGGGCGTGAGTCAGGTCGAGTACTCAAGACCGACGGCGATCAGAGCCGCAGGCCCCGGTCGCCGTCGGTGCGGTGGTCAGTTGGGGGTGTGGGAGCGGGTGAGGGAGTAGAAGGTGGCCTGGGCGTAGTCGCCTGGGTCTCCGGTGTTGTTGAGGTGGTAGTTGCCGGCCTTGAAGTAGAGCTTGTCGCCCTGGTAGCCGTCCTCGAGGGGAAGCGTGACCGTGGTGGGGCTCTGACCTTCAGGTGTGACCGTGACGGTCATGAGCTGGCCGACGACCTTGATCTGGTAGCTCCACCTCTGGCCGAGGACGATGCCGTTCGGTGGGTTGAGGTTGTCGGCATTGCCGATGATCGGGTAGTAGGTGTTGACGTTGCCCGGTGTGTCGTGGCCGAAGTAGACAGCACCACGAGCGTCACCAGGTCGCTTCTGGTACATGAGCCGGATCACTTCCGCGCTGTTGCCATGGATCTGGCCGACGATGATGCGGCCCACCTTGGCGGCGTCGCCTGTCGTGGTCACGTGGTCGACGGTGAGGGTCGCGGTCATCATGCCGTCGACGCCGCCTGCGTCGGCGATGTCGTCGGCGCTCGAGGTGCTGAGCACCCAGTTGTTCGCCGGTGAGGTGGACCCGCTGGTCGCGTTGGGGATCATCATCTCCCGCAGTTCGGCCCGCGAGTACGACGTACCTGGCGTGGTGCCGGCGTAGTTCGGGCAACGGAACACCATGCCACCGGTGCTGGGATCGGTGAAGAACTCTCCTGCCTTCTGGTATCCGCCGACCAGGTCGGGTGCGTACACCTCGGGCTCATCCGGGTAGTACGGCGGGGTGTACTTCCAGTTCTGCAGATCGAAGTTCGTGCCAGGCGGAGCGTCGGGGTCGAGACCGCCGGGCGGCGGCTCCTCGGCCGGCCCGTAGATGTCGACCTCGCTGATGCTGTTCCAGGCGTTCTTGCTGTTGCCGTACGCAACGATCCGCAGATACCGCGCGGATCCGGCCGCGAAGTCGTAGCTCTCCTGCTGGACCGTCGTGCCGCTGCTGCGGCGCTTTCCGATGACGGTGGTCCACGAGGTTCCGTTGCCGGAGGTCTGCACGTCGAAGGTGGCCTTGCGGGTGTTCCCCTGGTACCAGGCGATGGACAGTGATCCGAGCGGCGTGGTGGCGCCCAGGTCGTAGCGGATCCACTGGCCGTCGCCCTCGGCGGACCAGCGGGTGGACAGCGAGTTGTCCACGGTGTTGCCGGGGACGTTGCCGTCGTCCGCGCTCGCGGCCACGGCTGAGACGGTCAGCGGTGCCAGGGTCGGGGCGGCCAGGATCGGGGCGGCCAGGGTCGGGGCGGCCAGGGCCGCGGCGGTGTTCGGTGCGTTGGTCAGGATGGCCGCACTGGCAATCAGCGCGGCCCAACCTGCGATGGGGCGGCGGTAACGCATGGTCTGGACTCCTTCAGATCGACGGGTATTCCGCTCAGAACCACGTGGTCTTGAACCTTCTCTGGTAAGCGCTTGCCCAGGGACAGTAGTCCTCGGCGGGCAGTCCGGCAAGAGCTCGTGTGAAAGCGATTTCAGACATCTTCTTCGGCGGCTCGACGGCGAAACCGGCTTAATGCCTTGCCGAATCTGGCGATGGTAGGCCAGGCCGTGCAAGCGCTTTCTCAGATCCTTGACGTAAGAAGCAAAATACGTATGCTTCTTACGTGAGCGAGAAGGCACTGGATGTCGACTACCCGGCGAGCGGGCGGTTCGGTACTGCGCTTGCGCCCGCGCGGCTCGTCCTGAGCCAGGAGCTGGCCAACACGATCGGCTTTGATCACGTCCCAGGCGTGGTGGACCTGCTCGACCACGTGGACACGGCCCAGGACTGGATAGACGCGGTCCTGCCGCAGTGGTGCGCGTCGTCCGGCGCGGCCGATCCGCACCTGACGGTCACGAAGGCCGACCTGCCCCATCTCAGGTCGCTGCGGGACACGCTCCGATCGATCATCAGCGAACCAGCGGACTCCCGCGCTGACGTTGCCCTCGCCGGCTCCGCGGCGGTAACGGTCACCAGGGCCGGCGCCCATCTCGAGCCCCTCGGCTCCGGCGCGTCATGGTTGTCGGCGGCAATCGCCATCGAGGCTGCGGGCGCCCAGGCTCAGGACTCGTTCCGACGGCTGAAGCTCTGTCACGGACCGAGGTGCCGCGTCGCGTTCTACGACCGGTCCAAGAACAACAGCAGGGTGTGGCACGACACGGCAACCTGTGGCAACCAGGCCAACGCCCGAGCGCACCGGGCTCGACGTCGCCAGCAGTAACCAGACCGGCCGGGCAAATCGGCTGGCCGGCCACCAACTCGACCATGGAGGAACGATGTCCGACGCAAAGACCCTGCTGAGAGAATTCCTGGGCAACTTCCGCGACCCCGAGAAGGCGTCAGCCCTGTTCGCCGAGGACGGCGCCTTCGAGATGCCGTTCTTCGTATCGCTGGGCCTGCCACCACGCTTCGACGGCCGCGAGGGCGTCAAAGGATTTCTCACGACCGTCCTGGAGTACTACCCGGACTTCGAGTTCAAGGACGAGGACATCACCGTCCTGATCGATACCCCGGACCAGGTGTTCGCGGAGTACGTCGCGCACTCGACGGCCGCAGCCACCGGTCGACTGGCCCACCATCTGTTCATGGGGCGCCTGGTTGCCGAGAATGGTCAGATCAAGCTGATTCGCGAAGGCCTGAACACCGTCGCGGCGGCGTCCGCACTGCTCGCCGACGGCGTGCACGATCTGCCCGCGCCGACGAACGAAGTACACGCCTTCTGATCGCAACGGAACCATGATCGAGACTCGCGACCTGGAGGCGGGCACAGTGTCGATGCCGAGCCGGTGGCTCGCTGCCCGCGAGGGAGGACGCGCAGTCGAATTAACAGGCCGGCTCAGTGAAGGCGACGTACTGGGCCGGTTGATGGGAGCTGTTCGCGCGGGCGGGAGCCGGGCGCTGGCGCTGCGTGGCGAGCCTGGGGTAGGCAAGTCCGCGCTATTGGACTACCTGGTCGAGCAGGCGTCCGGCTGCACCGTAGCGCGTGCGGTGGGTGTCCAGTCGGAGATGGAGCTTGCCTTTGCCGGCTTGCATCAACTGCTGGCGCCCATGCTGGATCGGCTTGACCGTCTACCGAGTCCGCAGCGCGACGCGTTGCGGACCGCGTTCGGCCTCAGCGATGGCCCGGCACCGGATCGCTTCCTGGTGGGCCTTGCCGTCCTGAGTCTGTTCTCCGAGGTCGCCGAGGAGCGGCCGCTGATCTGTGTGGTGGATGACGAGCAGTGGCTCGATCGCGCGTCGGTGCAGGTCCTCGCGTTCGTAGCCCGCCGCCTGGAGGTCGAGGCAGTCGGCCTGGTGTTCGCGAGCCGCGGTCCCAGTGACGACCTGGCGGGATTGCCCGAGCTCGTCGTCGAGGGTCTGCGCGAGGCAGATGCCCGCGCGCTGCTGGACTCGGTGCTGACCGCGCCCGTGGACACCCAGTTTCGGGACCAACTCGTCAGTGAGACGCGAGGCAATCCGCTGGCACTCCTGGAGCTGCCCAGGGGGCTCACGCCTGCGGAACTGGCAGGCGGTTTCGTGCTCCCGGGCGCGGCGCCACTGTCCGGGCGAATCGAAGAGACTTTCCGACGCCGACTGGAGGCTCTGCCGGCCCAGACCCAACGTCTTCTTCAGCTCGCAGCGGCCGATCCTGTCGGCGAACCGTTACTGGTGTGGCGGGCGGCCGAGCGCCTCGCCATCGGCACAGAGGCTGCGACGCCGGCGGCCGAGGCCGGTCTGCTCGAGTTCGGGACCCGGGTTCTCTTCCGCCATCCGCTCGTGCGCTCGGCCGCCTACCGGTCGGCGTCGCTCCAGGACAGGCAGAAGTTGCACGGCGCGTTGGCAGAGGTCACCGATCCGGACGTCGATCCAGACCGCCGGGCCTGGCATCGCGCACACGCGGCGGCAGGGCCGGACGAGGACGTCGCCGAGGAGCTCGAGCGTGCGGCCGGCCGGGCGCAGGGGCGCGGTGGCCTGGCTGCCGCGGCGGCGTTCCTCGAGCGTGCGGCGATGCTGACTCGCGATCCCGGACGTCGTGCGCAGCGCCTGCTCGCGGCGGCCGGGACGAAGCGCGACGCCGGCGCGCTCGATGCGGCACTGGGACTGCTCGTCGCGGTCGAGTCCGGCCCGCCTGACGCCCTGCGAACCGCGGAGGTGGAGCACCTGCGCGGGCAGATCGCCTTCGACCAGCGCCGCGGCGGTGACGCTGCTCGGATGCTGCTCAGCGCAGCCAGACGCCTCGAGCCGCTCAACCCCGACTCCGCGCGCGAGACCTACCTGGAGGCCCTCGAGGCCGCGATGTGGGCCAGCGACCTGGACAACCCTCGCGGCGTACTGGAGGCCGCCGAGGCTGCCCGGGCCGCGCCACCCGGCCCCGACCCGCCCCGGGTGGTGGATGTCCTGCTCGATGGGTTCGCTCTGCGATTGACGCAGGGTTACGCGGCTGCCGCGCCGACGCTGACCCGAGCACTTGAGCTGTATCTCGCCCTCGAGGTCGGAACCGACGAAGGCGGACGCTGGCTCAGGCTCACCGGGGGAAGAGCGGGCGCCGTCGTCGCCGTCGAACTCTGGGACGCGGAGTCCTGGCACGCTCTCGCTGCTCGCCAGGCGCAGTTCGCCCGCGACACCGGCGCGCTCGTGCACTTGCAGCTCGCACTCAACCTCGTCGCCTGGACGCAGCTCGTCGCCGGCGACTTGACCACGGCCGCGCAACTGATCGATGAAGAGCGCCTGGTCGCCGAGGCAACCGGGAACCCGCGGGTCGTGTACAACGAGATGATGCTCGCGGCCTGGCGTGGCCAGGAGCAGCTGGCGTCCGAGCTGATCGAGGCTATGTCGCAGGAAGCGGCCGCAGGCGGTCTGGGCGTCATCGCCGCGACCTACGCGAGCTCGGTACTCCTCAACGGTCTCGGTCGCCACGATGCTGCACGTGACGCGGCTCGGCGGGTCTTCGAGCGCGATCCGATGGCGTACGGGTCCTTTGTCGTGCCCGAACTGGCCGAGGCGGCGTCCAGGACCGGTGACGACGGGCTCGTCAGAGCTGCCGCCGAATGGCTCTCCGAGCGCGCCCGGGTGACGCCAACCGACTGGGTGCTCGGGATCGAGGCCCGCGTGCGTGCCTTGGGTAGCGAGGGCGATGCCGCCGAGCGCTTGTACCGCGAGTCGATCGCACACCTCGGTCGTACCCGGGTGCGCGTGGAGCTCGCCCGCACCCATCTGCTGTACGGCGAGTGGTTGCGCCGCGAGCATCGCCGCATCGACGCGCGCGAACAGTTGCGCATCGCCCACGAAATGCTGGCGGGAATGGGCGCCGACGCCTTTGCGGAGCGGGCCAGGCGTGAGCTCATGGCGACGGGCGAGACTGCCCGCAGACGCGCCGTCGAGACCAGTGGTGAGCTGACTTCTCAGGAGACTCAGATCGCGCGTCTGGCTCGCGACGGTTTGTCCAACTCGGAGATCGGTACCCGGCTGTTCATCAGTCCGCGCACCGTCGAGTACCACCTGCACAAAGTCTTCGGCAAGCTCGGCATCAGCTCACGCAATCAACTGCACCGGGCTTTCGGCAGCGACCTGGCGTAGCCGGTTCGACCGGTCGGACTGGGGCTCCTTGCTAGGGAAATCTCAGACGCGACGGCGCCTCAGGGTGATCAGGATCGGTAGCAGGCAAGGCAAGTCGGCCCTGACCGGATCACCAGCAGTTGGGACTCGCACGTGACCACCTGGTTGAACACACCTTTCGAGACGCGGTTCCGGACGATCGACGGGTTGTCCGTCCGTTTCGCCGAGAGCCAGGACCACCACGACCATGCCCTGCTGCTGAGCCCGTGGCCGGAGAGCCTGCTCGCCTTCGAGCCGATCTGGTGGCGGCTCGCCCACCAGACGCACCTGGTGGCGATCGACCTGCCGGGGTTCGGTCATTCCCAACGTCGCGACGCCTTGCTGTCGCCGCGCGCGATGGGCGAGTTTCTGATCCGCGTCGCCGACGCGTTCGGACTCGAGAACCCTCATGTCATCGGCCCCGACGTCGGCACCGCGGCCGCGCTCTTCGCTGCCGCGCTGTCGCCAGGCAGGCTGCGCAGCCTCGTCGTCGGCGGCGGGGCCACGGCGTACCCGCTCGAGGTGCGTTGGCTGCTGAGAGATTGGATCGAAGCCTCGGACCTCGAGGAGTACCGCGGCGCCGACCCGCGCGCAATCGTCGCGGACGCTTTGAGTGCCATCGAGCGGTACGCAGTGCCCGACCCGGTCCGGGAGGACTACCTCTCCTCCTACGAGGGTGACCGGTTCGTCGAGTCCATGCGCTACGTGCGCAGCTATCCCACGGAACTTCCGCAACTCCACGATCTGCTGCCGGACATCCAGACACCGGTCCAGATCATCGCCGGCCGGCGTGACCCGATGGTGCCGGCGGTGAACGCGGAGTTTCTCCATCAGCGGCTGCCCAGCAGCAAGCTCGACCTCCTCGCCGCGGGCCATTTCGTCTGGGAGGACGCCGCGGACGAGTACGCGGCGCTGGTCACTGCTTGGTGGGGCGGGGGCTACGCGACCACCTGACCGCAAATCACCACAAGAGAAAGAGGAACAGTCATGACCGACAACCCGAACGAGCTGACCATTGAGAACTCGGTCGTCGTCCTGATCGACCACCAACCAGCAGTTGCGTTCTCCGTCCACTCCATCGATCACACCCTGCTGATCAACAACGTCACCGGTCTCTCGAAGGCCGCGAAGGTGCTCGGCATCCCGACTGTCCTGACGACCGTCGGAGCATTCGGGAGTGTTCTCGTCGACCCGATCTTCAAGGAGATCAGCGATGTCTTCCCGGAGAACCCGGTGATCGATCGCCCGTCGTCGCACGCCTGGTCGCATCCGGACGTCCGGGCCGCGATCGACGCGACGGGCCGCAAGAAGCTGATCATTGCCGGCCTGGTGACCGAGGTCTGCGTGGCCCAGTCGGTACTCGCGGCTCGCAAGGAGGGGTACGAGGTCTTCTTCGTCAGCGACTGCTCGGGCGGGGTGACGAAGGAGGCGCACGACGACGCCAAGGTCCGGATGACGATGGCCGGCGCCAAGCCGATCAATTGGATGGCCCTGACCGGTGAATGGGCCCCGGGCTGGGCCTCGCCGGAACGAGCCAAGCTCACCGATGCCATTGTTCAGCATGGCAGCACTGCCTCCCTGGGCACCGATTACGTGCTGGCGCAGATGACGGCCGGCATCGTGCCGACACCGGGCTTCCTGTCCGCTCCTGACCAGGCAGAGGTCAGCTGATGACCGATCACAACTCCAGTCCCCGAGCGGTCGCCGAGCCGGCCATCGACATCGCTGACGTCTATGTGTTCCCCAGCCCGTCCCGACCGGGTCGGCTGGTGCTCGTCCTGAACGTCTTCCCCAACGCCCGGCAGGGTGCGCTGTTCTCCGACGCCGCCCACTACCGGTTCCGCATCCGACCTGTGACCATCCCGGCCGGCGGTCCGGGTTCGGTCTTCGAGGTCGGCTCCGACGAGTACGACATCACAGTTGCGTTCGAGGCACCGACGACCACGGACGAGGCCGGGAACCCTGTGCAGGAAGGCTTCTGCACGCTGCCGAGCGGTGTCACGGTCGCCTTCCGGGCGAATGACGAGCAGGCAACCGAGGCGTTCGGCGTCCGCGTCTTCGCCGGGCTGCGGATGGACCCCCTCTTCATCGACGGCACCGGGTACGTCGAAACGCTCGCGACCGGGCGGGTCACCTTCCAGGAGAACGGCACGAACTCGGCCGAGGGATGGAACATCCTGGGCATCGTCGTCGAACTCGACGTCGCCACGGTGCTCGGGCAGGCGGCGGGCACGCTGTTCGCGGTCGCCGCGGAGACCGTCACGGCCGGCAAGTTCCCGCTGCGTCTCGAGCGGTTCGGGCGCGTCTTCGTGAAGAACCAGCTCCTGGGTGAGCTCGGCGTCGACAAGGTCAACCAGGACCTGGACCTTCGGGAGCTCTACAACTCGGAGGACCCCTTCGAGCTGGCGCCGGACTACCTCGCCGCCTATCGCGCCCGGCTGAACGCCAACCTGGCCGCTCTGGACGACATCGACGGAAAGATCGACTGGCCGCTGCGGCCGGATGGGACCCATCCACTGACCGAGCTGTATCTGGGCGACTACCAGGTCGTGGACGTCGCGAAGCCGTACGCCGAGGACAGCTACCTCGAGATCGAGCAAGCGATGCAGCAGGGGCGAGCGCACACCACCTCCGGTGGCCGATCCCTCAACGACGATGCGGTCGACACGACTCTCACGTTCAACGTGACGGCCGGGAACGGTCCGCGCATCAGCGACGGTGTCGACCAGGCGACGGTGCGAGCTTCGGACGACTTCCCGTACCTGGCGCCGCCGAACCCCGACCCGGCCGCCATCGGCGGGTTCTTGGTGCCCTCCAAGGTCGCTGACCAGTTGGCCGCACTCGAGGCAGCCGGCCTGGTGTCGCGTTCCCGCTGATCACTCTGGGGCCCGGGGACCACCACCCCGGGCCCGATGGAAGGAGCAACACATGACGATCGACAGCGAGCCGGTGACGACGGCAGGAGCGATCGCGCTGGCGAACCTCGAGGTCCGGATCGACGGGTACGTCTCACGAGTGGATGGCGGGCGGCCGACCGTTGGGGGACGCGTTGAGCTGATCGAGCTGATCGCCCTGCGGGGGCAGCTACTGGGCTCGATCGGGGATCTCGAACAGGCCGTGGCGCTGGCGGACGACCTCGTTGCCCAGGTGCCGAGCGACGCACGGTCCTTCGTGGCGCGGGCGAGGATGCGAGCTGTCTTCCACCGGTTCGCGGCGGCCCTGTCGGACCTCGACACTGCTGCGGCACTGGGTGGCGGCAGCGTCGTCCTCGATGCGGAGCGCGCCGGGCTCTACCAGGCGCTCGGACGCTACGACGAGGCACTCGAGATCCGCCGACCGGCGGCTGTGGCCAATCCGGTCTTCAGCACCCTGGCAGCGCTCGCCCTTCTCCATGGCGAGCGCGGTGAGCTGGACCTGGCGGAAAGCCGGTTCACAGCTGCGAGCCGCCACTATCGCGGTACTTCGCCGTTCCCGATGGCGATGCTCGAGTTCCAACGCGGCAAGCTGTGGATCGAGAACGACGATCACGGCCGCGCCCGCACCTGGATCGGCAGTGCGGTCCGCCGGCTGCCGGCGTACGTCCCTGCGCAGGGGCATCTGGCCGAGCTCGACGCCGACCGCGGAGATACGGGGGCAGCGATCGCCCGGCTTCGTCCGCTGGCGCTCAGCTCCGACGACCCTGACTATGCGACGCAGGTCGCCCGCGTCCTGAGCGACGCCGGTCATACTGACGAGGCGCGGACCTGGCGTGACAAGGCGGAAGCGCGCTATGACGATCTGCTCGCGGATCACTATGCCGCGTTCGCCGATCATGCCGCCGAGTTCTGGCTCACCGTCGGTGGAGATTCCGAGCGGGCGCTCGCGCTCGCACGGCAGAATCTCTCCCTCCGTCAGACCCCGCGGGCCCGGGCACTCGTACGCCGCGCGAGTAGTTGGTCGGTCGCCGAGCATCGGTGATGCTCGATCAGTGGGTGGGCGGCGTATTCTTTGTGTATGGCCAAAACGAGCGTCGATCGTCAGCTGCTGCCGCTGATCGAGCACCTCGCCCGCCTCAGTCGTCGCGCCTTCGAGACCTCGACGGCGCCCGGTAGCCTCCGCCCCCGTCACCTCGTCGCGCTCAGGCTGCTCAGTGAGCGCGGACCTGTCAGCCAGCAAGGGCTGGCGGACACCTTGAGTCTTGATCCGAGCAACGTCGTCGGGCTGCTCAACGAGTTGGAGGAGCGCGGACTGATCACGCGTCGCCGTGATCCGGCTGACCGTCGCCGCCACATCGTGGAGCTGTCGCCGGCAGGCGAGGACGAGCTCAATCTCGCCTATGCCCGGCTCAGCCTGGTCGAGGACGACCTGCTCAACGCCCTGAGCGCCGATGAGAGGGACACGCTCTATCAGTTGCTCACCCGCGCGGTGGCCGGCCAGGAGCCTGACTGGGAAGCTCCTGACGAATCGCCTTCCTGCGCCACCTGACCGACCCGACTCACGTTTCGCCGCGACCACGCTTGAGGCGATGGCTGGTTCGGGGAAGCAGCGGTGCGACAGTTCGAGCGGATACCGCGCCGCGCCAGACACCGGCGCCGTAGGCGATGTCGTCGGCGATGGCGGCGAGGCTCCAGCGAACCGGGTCGAGCGGCGGCCGCAGCGAGAACCAGTCGCGCAGCGCGGGGGCGATCACCAGCGCGGCCAGCGTTGCCAGGCGGTCGGCGCGATGACCACGGACCGCAGTACTGGCGATCAATGCGGCCGGAAGGGCCAACTGGGTGACGGCCCGGCCGACACCGAGTGCCGTGGCAGTGACTGCCTCGGCTGTCATGGACACCGCCGCTGACCCCGGTACTCCGGAATCGTGCAGCCGACGTGCCAAGTGGATCGTGGCCCCGACGGCCACCAGTCCCCCGATGGTGGGACGCCGGGCGAGCAGCAGTCCGGTGACGGCGCTCGGCCAGGGGGACAGCACCATCGGCGCGAGCCGGGTCGGATGACGCCGGGAAAGCGGACCGGCGGAGGTGCCGTAGCGGAAACGGCGGCCGAGAAAGGCAGGCCAGGTCTCGGGTTCGGCGTGATGCACCACCACTGTGGGGTCGTAGCGCACCTGCCGATCGGTAGCGATGAGACGCCAGATCAGGTCGACATCCTCGCCGTAGCGCAGCGACTCGTCGAACCAGCCGCCCACCATGGCATCGGAACGGACCACCAGCGCCGCAGTTGGCACGTACGACACCCGGGTACCGGGCTGAACCAATGCTTCCCGCGGACCGAGATCGAGTGGCGAGCGGAGGGCGGCGTACCGGGTCAAGGTCGTCGATCGTGCGGCAGGCGAGGGCATCACCCGCGGGGCGACGGCCGCGACCGTCCGATCAGCGAAGTGGGGGAGTAGCTGGTCGAGCCAGTCCGGGGGCGCCACGCAGTCGCTGTCGAGGAAGGCGACGATATCGGCGCGGTCGACAGCTCGCAGCCCGCTGTTGCGTGCAGCAGCGGGACCGCCGTTCTGCGGCCGCTCCAGGAGCCGGGCGCCGTGGTGGGCCACGACCTTCGCCACGGCTGCGCGGTCGGTGGAGCCGTCATCGACGACGATGACAGCGTGGGCGTGGCCGAGTGAGCTCAGGCATCTGTCGAGCTCGTCGGCACGGTCGCGCACGGGAACGATCACCACGGCCCGGCCGGCGAACGTTCCTCGCGGCGGACGCGGGTGCGCTACGCCGGCCGACACCAGACGGCGCGCGAGCTTGCCTTCGGCAACGGTTCCTACAGGTCCCACCTGCAGGGCGGCCAACGCCGCAGCACCGGCGGCGGACAACCGCAGGACTCGGCGAGGCTGCCCACCGATGATCAGCCGGCCACCGTTCAAGACGCGGGTCTCGGGGTCGAGCACGACCCGGAATCCCTTCGGCAGCGGGCGTGACGCGGTCACAGCGCGAGCCCGGCATCGACAGGTACGACTGCTCCGGTGAGCCCACTCGCCTCCGGACCGGCGAGCCAGGCGAGTGCGGCGGCGATCTCGGCTGGCTCCAGCAACCGCTCGAGCGGCTGCTGCCACGCGAACTCCTGCGACGATCCGAGCCCGTACAGGCGCGCGCTCTCATCGAGGATCGCCGTCGCGGTCGACCCCGGGCTCACCGCGTTGGCGGTCACCCCGGTGCCGCGAAGGTCGACTGCGAGGCCGCGAACGAGCCCGGTTACCCCTGCCTTGGCTGCGCTGTAGGCCGCGAGTCCTGGCATGCCCCGGGTGGCCGCGGCCGAAGCCACAGCGAGGAACCGTCCGGACCGCGGCTGCGGCCTGCGCAGCAAGGCCGGGATCGCCACCCGCGCGAGCGAGATGACGCCACCGAGGTCGACGTCCAGGATGCTGCGCAGTTGCCGTGCCGGCATCTCCCAGAGCGGTACTCCGCCTGCGATGACGCCCGCGACGCCTATGGCCGCGTCCAGGCCGCCCCAGGTGCGCTCGGCGAGATCCACGGCCTGCCCGAGCGCGTCCTCGTCCCGGACATCACAGACGTACGACAGGACCGACGCTGGATCTCCGGCCTCCTTGACCACTGCGTCCAGTTCGTCGCGCGTGCCCAGTGGGTAAGGCAGTGCGGCGTCGTCTGCACACACATCGAGCGCCAGCACCCGCCAACCGGATCTGGCCAGGGCGAGGACCGTCGCCGCGCCGATGCCACGAGCAGCGCCAGTGACCAGAGCGACCCCGGGGTCGGCGTCGGTCATGGCACAGTCCGGACCGGACCGGCCCAGTCCGCGACCGCTGCGAGGAGGTCGCGGACCAGCGTGCCGAGAATGGTGCGGCCGTGCTCGGCGCTAGCTCCTGCTGGGTCACCGAGCACCCCGTTGGGGCTGACCGAGCGCACTCCGCCGGTTCGCAGCGCGGGCATCAGCTCGTCGATCGGTGCGGTCGCACCCGCCTCGGCCAGGTGCATCCGCACCCGGCTGCGGTCGAGCTCGAGCTGCAAGGAGGTCTCGACGAACCCGGCGTGGGCATCACCGTTCCACCGCGGCATCCACGCGAGCACATCACGTGACTCGCTGCACAGCAACGCCGTTGCGCGCAGTACCGGCTCCGCGTTGCCGCCGTGGGCATTCACCAGCAGCATCCGGCTGAACGTCTCAGACGCCGACCGGCCGAGCTCGACAAGCAGCAGCTCAAGCACTTCCTGGCCGATGGAGAGTGTCCCCGCGAACCCGGCGTGCTCGCCACTGGCGCCGTAGCCGATCGCGGGCGCGACGATGACGTCCGCTCTGGCTGCCGCGAGGGCGCCGCACAGCGCCACGGCCACATCGGCGTCGGTCGACAGCGGCAAGTGCGGCCCGTGCTGCTCTGTCGAGCCGAGCGGCACGGCGAGCAGGCAGCCTTGGTCGGCATGCTCGGCGGCTTGGGGCCAGGTGAGGTTGTCAAGGCGGGTCATGGTCGCCGGCCGCTCAGTCCCGTACGCCGAGCCGGCGGGTGAACCCCGGCGGGACGATCAGATCGGAGGGGTTCAGGTCCTGCACGGACTTGTGGCCGAGTCCCAGCACTGCCGAGTCGATGCCACCGCGGAGGATGTCGAGGACGTTCTCCACACCGGCTTGGCCGTTGGCCGCGAGTCCCCACAGATAAGCCCGGCCGATCATCACCGCCCGGGCTCCGAGGGCGAGCGCCTTGACGACATCGCTGCCGCGGCGGACACCTCCGTCCAATAGGACCTCGACCTGGTCGCCGACTGCTTCGGCGACGGCCGGCAGGGCCCGGATCGTGGCCGGGGTGCTGTCCAGGTTGTTGCCGCCGTGGTTCGACACCGAGATCGCCGTCACGCCCGCATCGACCGCTCGTTTGGCGTCGTCGATGCGCATCACGCCCTTGAGCATGAACGGGCCGTCCCATTGCTTGCGCAACCAGGCGACGTCGTCCCAGCTCGGCGGTGGCGTCTGCATCCACTCGCCGTACGCACCGAAGAAGCTCGGCGCGGCGGCGCCGACCGGCGCCATATTCGGGGCGGTGAGCGCCGGCGGACGACCGGTCTTGGCGTAGCGCCACAGCCACCGTGGATGGGTCACGCCCTGCGGCGCGTACCGCACCATGGTGCCGAGGCTCATCCGCTCCGGGATCTTGGGGCTACCCCAGTCGCGCCCGTTCGAGAACGACCAGTCCAGCGTGAGGATCACCCCTGCCGCGCCGGCCTTCTTCGCTCGCTCCAGGCGTTCGACCAGAACGTCGTGGGACCCGGACCAGTAGAGCTGGACAAAGGTCTTCGGGTTCGCGGCGGCCACCTCTTCGATGGGTTTGCTGGCCATCGAGGACAAGCCCATCGCAGTACCCCGGGCTGCCGCGGCCCGAGCGACCGCGACCTCGCCGTCGGGGTGAACCGCCTGCACGCCGGTCGGTGACAGGATCACCGGCAGTGCCAGCTGCTGACCGAGCACTGTCGTGCTCAGGTCGCGCTCGGCCGACAGATCGGCGACGTGCGGCGCGAAGCCCAGTTCGCCGAAGGCCGCGGCGTTGTCATCCAGCGTGTGCCCGGCCTCGGACCCTGCGAGCAGGGCCAGATAGACGGAGGGCGGCAGCCGCTTCTTCGCGCGACGCTGTGCCTCCGCGACGGTCTCGAACCAGCTATTCATGATTTCATCCTCTCCTTCTTGCGCAGCTCATGCTGCGAACACCTTCGTCAGTCCCGGTGCCACGTCCCGGTGCTGCCGGATCCGGACCAGCTGGCCGTGGCCGGCGCGGGCCAGCTCCCGGCCGAGCTCGAGATCGTGTTCGCCGCTCACATCGAGCAGTACGTCGAGCCTGGCCAGCCGGGCAGCGTCGATCCGCGGGTCGGGGCCGGCGTTGTGGACACAGTCGGACAGCAGGACGACGCGAGCGTCGCGAGCGGGAATCCGGGACAGCTCGCGCGCGGCCACCTGCAACGGGAAGGCGATGTTGGTCAGGCCTTTCGCAGGCAGCTCGAGCAGGGCATCGACCAGATCCAGTGGTCGCACAGGCTGGCCGAGGTGCAGCAGGACGGCCGCATCGGACCAGAAGGCCAGTACGGCAAGATCGTCACGAACAAGCTCGGCGGCCAGTGCGCCGACGGTCGCCGCGGCGTTGCGGATCCGCTCGCCGCGCATCGAGCCGGAGACGTCGACCGCGAGGACGACCGATCGCCGCGTGCGGACGCGCTCGCGGACGATGATGTCCTCGTCGTCGGGTACCGGGCGTTCCGCGAGCATCTCGATCGTCGCGTCCAGGTCGATGTCGTCGGAGCCACCGCGGTACGGGACGCTGGCGAGTTCACCGGAGCCGCGGTTCGACGTCACGTCGAGCCGGGGACGTCGGAGCGCGAGCCGGGCCGCGATCTGGCGGGCCCGGGCGCGCGCCACCGGGTCCGAGGGTGCAGACTCCGCGGAGGCCGTCACCAGGTCCCCGGTCTCGTCGGTGCTACCGGGCGCGGTCCCCGTGGGCCGCCGCGGATCGCGGTTGCCGTGGCCGGTCGGGATGGATCGGAGCACGATGCCGCCCTGTCCTCCCGGCGAAGGCTCGAACAACGTCGGCTCTCCTTCCAGCTGCTTGGGCCGCCGGCGCAGTGGTGTTCGTGGCTGTCCTCTGCGTCGTAGCGGTGAGTCGGCTTCCACGGCTCTTCAACCAGGTGCCGCGACGGCGTTCGCCAGGATGAAGTGGTCCTCCCAGATCTCCCGGAGTACTTGCTCGGGTGTCGTCTCGGCGGCCTCGTCCAGCTGGATCCGGCCGGACAGCGCGACCACCATCGCGTCGTACATGGTCTCGGCATAGCGGGGGTCGTCAGGCGACGAGATCCCGCGCAGCTCGGACAGTTGACCGGCGACGAGGACGCAGTCGATGGCGCCGCGGACGCTGCTGCCCTGCCGGACGTCGGGGTGCTCGCGGGTCGCGCGGGTCACCGCGACCGCGTCGGTGGTCAAGCGGTCGCCGAGCCGGCCCGTCGCCGTGGTCCGAAGCTCGACGATGCTGCGTTCGGCGTCGGCGTCCTGGTAGCCGACCGCGAGCCGGTTCAGCCGGTCGTGCACGCTGGTCGACAAGCGGGTGGTGCCGACGTTGTCGTACGGGTTCATCGAGGCGATCACCCGGAAAGTCGGCAACGCCTCGATGGTGCCGACGCGCGGTACGGCGATGGTCCGGTCGGCCATTGCCGTGAGCAACGTGTTGACGGTGTCCTCCGGAGCCCGGTTGAACTCCTCGATGTAGAGGAAGCCGCCTTCGCGCATCGCCTCGACCAGTGGCCCGGCGACGAAGTTGTCGGCGCTGTAGTCCTCGCGCAGTACCCGGGCCGGGTTGTGGTGTCCGACGAGCTTGGCCGGGGTCAGGTCGGCGTTGCCCTCGACGAACAGCAGCGGGATGCCCCACTCGCTGGTGATGGCGCGCAGGATCGTCGTCTTGCTGGTGCCCGGCGGGCCTTCCAGGATGATGTCGCGGCCGGCGGCGACCGCCGAGAGCACGAGGTCCAACTCGTGCTCCCGGCCGACCACCTTGTCCGCCACCCGTCGCCGGGTGGCGGACAGACTGGCGCCTGTCAGATTGTCCACAATCTCACTTCTTGTTCGTGAATCCGGCGTCGACGGGGAGGGTGACCCCGGTGACGTAGCGGGCGTCATCGGACACCAACCACAGGATGGCGTTCGAGATGTCCACGGGCTCGACCATGCCAACTGGCAGGGCGTTGGCCATCGCGTTGCCGAGCTGCGGGTCCTGCTGGAGGAACTCCTGCATGACGTCGTTCACGACCATCGGGGTGTTCACCCCGGTAGGATGGACGGTGTTGACCCGGATCGAGTGCGTGGCCAGGACATTCGCGTACGACCGCATCAGCCCGACCACGCCGTGCTTGGCCGCGGTGTAACCGAGTCCACCCGGCTGGCCGCCGCCGATACCGGTGAGCCCCGCGGTCGAGCTGGTCAGCACGATGGCGCCGCCCTGGCCGCGCTCGATCATCGACGGGATGGCCACCTCGACGGTGTTGTAAACGCCGGTCAGGTTGACGTCGATCACGTCCTGCCACTCGTTCGGCTGGACCTTCACCCCCATCGGGGCGATGCCGGCGTTGGCGAGCACGATGTCGACCGGGCCGAGTTCGGCGACACCAGCGTCGAACGCGGCTTGGAGACCGGCGCGGTCGCGGACGTCGGCCTGGCGGGCGACGATCCGCCGGTCGAGCGCCTCGACCTCCTTGACCGTCTGGTCGAGATCCTCGGGCGTGGCCATCGGGTACGACACGCTGGCGATCTGTGCGGCGATGTCGACGGCGATGATGTTCGCGCCCTCCTGAGCGAGCCGAACAGCGTGGCTACGACCCTGGCCGCGGGCCGCGCCGGTGATGAAGACGACCTTGCCTTCGAGCTTTCCCATGGTGCTTCCTACCTCACTTCACTACCGAGCCGGCATCGACCGGCAGCGTGACGCCGGTGATGTAGCGAGCCTCGTCCGAGGCCAGGAACAGCACGGCGTTGGAGATGTCACGAGCCTCGACCCAGGGGATCGGCAGAATGTTCATCGCCTGGAACCGCTCGACGAGCTGATCCTTGGTCGGGTTCTCGAGGTCTGGTGCGAACAGCTCGTAGGTCGCCTTGTTGTGGATCATGTCGGTGTTGACACTGGTGGGGTGCACCGAGTTGACCCGGATCATGTCGGGTCCGAGCTCGTTGGTGAGTGTCCGCATGAGTCCGACCACGCCGTGCTTGGCGGACACGTAATGCGCGAGGTGCTGGTAGCCCTTCAACCCGGCTGCCGAGCTGGTCATGATGATCGACCCCCCGCCGGCCGCTCGCAGGTGCGGGATGGCTGCCTTGGCGGTGTGCCAGTAGCCGGTTAGGTTGACATCGAGCATGTCCTGCCAGGCTTGCTCCTCAAGGTCGACGGCAGCGCCGAAGCTGCCGATCCCGGCGTTAGCGACCACGATGTCCAGCCGGCCAAGCTGGGCCACCCCGTCGTCCAGTGCCGCCTTGAGCGCCGCGTAGTCCCGCACGTCGGTCTGAGTGGCGACGATGCGCCGGTCGAGTGCCTCGACCTCCTTCACGGTCTGCGCGAGATCGTCCGGCGTTGCCATCGGGAACGGCACCGAGTCGATCTGCGCTGCGATGTCGACGGCGATGATGTCGGCACCTTCTTCGGCCAGCCTGATCGCGTGACTGCGACCCTGGCCGCGCGCCGCACCGGTGATGAATGCGACCTTTCCTTCCACACGCCCCATTGCGTGCTCCTTTCGGGTGGTTTGACCCCCGTGTGGTCAGTACTGCGTGTTGCCGGCGTCGACGGTCATGGTCAGCGCGGTGACGTACCGGGCCTCATCGGAGGCGAGGAAGAGCACGGCGTTGCTGATGTCGACGGGTTCGGTGATGTCGATCGGCAGGCTGTTGGTGAACATGCCGCCGAGCCGCGGATGCGCGCCGATCAGGTCCCCCATCCGCTGGGTCCCGTCACCTGAGCCCATCGGGGTGTCCACGCCGGTCGGGTGGACGCTGTTGACCCTGATGTTGTGCTCGGCGAGCTCGTGCGCGAAGGCGCGCATGATGCCGACGATGCCGTGCTTGGACGCGACGTACGGCGTGAGGAACGGCAGCCCCTTGAGCCCGGCGGCGGAGCTGGTGAGGATGATCGACCCGCCACCCGCGGTGATGAGGTGCGGAGCGGCGAGCTGGACGGTGTTCCAGGCCCCGGTGAGATTGACGGCGAGAGTGTCCTGCCAGATCTCCGGAGTGACCTCGTCCCAGGGCCGCAGGATGCAGATGCCGGCGTTCGCCACGACGATGTCGAGGTGGCCGAGCTGGGCGACGCCCTCGTCGATCGCCTTCTTCATCGCGTCCCGGTCCCGGACGTCGGCCTGGGTGGCGATGATGCGCCGGTCGAGCGCCTCGACCTCCTTGACCGTCTGCGCCAGATCCTCAGGTGTCGCGTGCGGATAGTCCAGATTCGGGATCGGGCCGGCGATGTCGACCGCGATGATGTCGGCGCCCTCCTGGGCAAGCCGGACGGCGTGGCTGCGGCCCTGACCGCGAGCTGCGCCGGTGATGAAAGCGACCTTTCCTTCTACGCGCCCCATTGCGCGCTCCTTTCAGATGTTCAGTTGTCGGTCGCCGAGCTGGCTGGCCGTTGCTAGTTGCCCGCTGCCTCGAATCCGGCCAGGGGGCTCTCGTTGCATGCACTGGCAGGGCGGCGCCCGATCGTCACCGGGACCGGGGTGCGGCGTTCACGATGTGAGTGGTCGCCGCTCGGTTTCGGCGGGCTGACTTCGCCGCGGGCCAGCAGCGCGTCGGCGCCATAACCCTGCACACACTCGGGATCTGGTCCGTCGAGTGGGAGACCGGTGAAGAACTTGGCGGCCATGCAGCCACCGCGGCAGGAGTCGAAGAACTGGCACGACGCGCAAGCTCCGCCGGTCTGCGGCTGCCGGAGCTCGGTGAACAGCGCCGAATCGCGCCACACGGTGGTGAACCCGCCATCGTCTCGCACGTTGCCGGCCAGGAACTCGTCGTGGATGGCGAACGGGCAGGCGTAGACGTCGCCGATCGGGTCGATCAGGCAGACCACCCTGCCCGCGCCACACAGATTCAGCCCGGGCAGGGCCTGTCCGTATGCCGACAGGTGGAAGAACGAGTCGCCGGTGAGCACGTCGTCGCCGTGGCCGAGGAGCCAGTTGTAGAGGTCGCGTTGCTGGTCTTGGGTGGGGTGCAGTTCGTCCCAGACGTCGGCGCCGCGGCCCGATGGGCGCAGTCTGGTGAGCCGTAGTTGTGCGTTGTACTGGTCGGCGATCGCCTTGAAGTCGTCGAGCTGGCTGACGTTGTGCCTGGTGACGACGACCGACAGCTTGAAGCCGCGGAAGCCCGCGTCGGCCAGATTGCGCATCGCGCGCAGTGCGGTGTCGTACGACCCGTGGCCGCGGACGGCGTCGTTGACGTCGGCGGTCGCGCCGTCGAGTGAGATCTGCACGTCGACGTAGTCGCTGGCTGCGAGCCGGCGGGCTACCTCGGGGGTGATTTTGACGCCGTTGGTGGAGAATTTGACGCCGACGCGGTTCGCGGTGGCGTAGTCGACGAGTTCCCAGAAGTCGGGCCGGACGGTCGGTTCTCCGCCGCCGATGTTGACGTAGAAGACCTGCATGCGTGCGAGTTCGTCGATCACTGCTTTGCATTCGGCGGTGCTGAGTTCGCGCGGGTCGCGCCGGCCTGAGCTGGACAGGCAGTGCACGCAGGACAGGTTGCAGGCGTAGGTGAGTTCCCAGGTCAGGCAGATCGGAGCGTCCAGGCCGAACTCGAACAGGTCCACAAGACGGTTCGGGGCGGCGGTCGGGGTGGGCGTCGATGCGACGACGGTCATGACGGTGCCCTCTCGACGAGGAGCTGCGAGGTGGCGAGGGTGGCGAGGGCCCGCTGGTAGCGGGGCAGCTCAGCGTCGCCGACGCCGGCCGAAGTACAGGCCGCTCGTGCGGTCGGGCTGCCTTCGAGGCCGCTGACGACCGTCAGCAGCTTGCGGTCCTTGAGGAAGGACAACCGACGGGTGCCGAAGTGGTAGAGCAGGGCACCGAACGGCTCAGGTCGGACGGCGACCTGGGGGTGCAGATCCCAGGCCCGGTCGAGGTCGACAGTGACGGTCGAGGTCATGGTCAGCGGCTCAGTAGACGCCGCACATGCCGTCGATCGAGATCTCCTCGACCAGGTCGTCGTCCTCGACCAGCTGGTCGTCCTGGATCTCTTCGATGACTGTCGCGTCCAGCGCGACCTGGGTGTCAGCGTTGCTCATCTGAACCTCCTCGAGGAAGAAGCGGATCGGCTGCTCCTCGGCGGTAAGTTTTGGCACCGAGTGCCGATATCTGTCTGTTCATGCATACTAATGGCATCGGATGCCAAAACAAAGAGGCGCCGACGAACCGACTGGAGATCGACAGCATGACCAAGACGGCCGAGACCCCTGCCCTTCGGCAGGGCCGCCCCCCGGTGACGTCCGAGGCCGAGCTCAGCCACCTGGCCCTCGAACTCATCGCCGAACGGGGCTTCGAGGCGACCACCATCGACGACATCGCGGCTGCCGCCGGCATCGGCCGGCGAACGTTCTTCCGGTACTTCTCGTCGAAGAACGATCTGCCCTGGGGTGACTTCGAAAGCGAGCTGGTCGGGATGCGGCAGATGCTCGCCGAAACATCCGACGACGTACCGCTGATGGAGGCGATCCGCCTCTCGGTGATCGAGTTCAACAGCTTCCCGGCGAGCGAGATCCCGTACCACCGCAGGCGGATGGAGCTGATTCTCCGGGTGCCTTCACTGATCGCGCACTCGACGTTGCGGTACGCGGCCTGGCGGC
The DNA here is from genome assembly GCF_035687465.1 of Kribbella sp. Classification (NCBI taxonomy): domain Bacteria; kingdom Bacillati; phylum Actinomycetota; class Actinomycetes; order Propionibacteriales; family Kribbellaceae; genus Kribbella; species Kribbella sp. The sequence goes on along the minus strand of NZ_DASRXP010000333.1, from coordinate 11,973 downwards.
AGGTGGTGGCGGAGTACGTCGCGCGGCGGCTCGGGGTGCCGGAGGACAGCATGAAGCCCCAGGCGATCGCCTGGGCCGTGCTCGGTATTGCCATCGCGGCGTACGAGCAATGGCTCGCGGACGACGACGCGGATCTGTCCGAACTGCTGGACAGTTCATTGCGGATGCTCAGCAGGGGGTTCGCGTGAGCGTCGCCCTGCCCGCGGACTTCCGGCTCGAGCTCGCTCCAGGCGCGTGGCTTGCCCGTGCGGACGTGCTGATGGGCGGTACGCCGTTCCGCATCGTCCGCCTCTCGAAGCTGCAGGCAGACACGCTGGCCGAGTGGCTGGCCGGTGGTCAGGTTGGCGATCAGCCCGACGCGGGGATGTTCGCTCGTGCCTTGGTGACGGCAGGTTTGGCCCGTCCTGTGCCACCTGCTCCCGGTGTGGACTACTCGATCAGCGTGGTGATTCCCGTCCGCGATCGGGTGCAGCAGCTTGACCGGCTGCTGCGTGCGGTCCGTCGATTGGCGGACACCGACCCGGTCGCCGAGGTCGTCGTCGTCGACGACGCGTCCGCGAAGCCGGACGAGTTGGCGGCCGTGGTTGCTGGCCACGGGGGGCGATACGTCCGCCGGGCCGTCCGCGGTGGGCCGGCGGCGGCGCGTAACGAGGGCGCCCGGATGTCGACGGGCGACGTGCTCGCCTTCATCGATTCCGACTGCGAGCCCCGCGCCGGCTGGCTCTCCGAACTCCTGCCGCACTTCGCGGATCCTCGCGTGGCCGCGGTTGCGCCGCGCATCGTTGCGATCGAAGAGTCCGCCGACCGTGGTTGGCTCGGCCGGTACGAAGCGGTGCGGTCGCCGCTGGATCGCGGGCCCGAGGGTGCGCTGGTCGTTCCTGGTGGCCGGGTGCCGTTCGTGCCCAGTGCGACCCTCCTGGTCAGGAGGACCGGGATGGCGGACGGTTTCGACGAATCGCTGCCCGGTGCGGAGGACGTCGACTTCGTTTGGCGCCTGGCCGGCCGTGGTCTCCAGGTCCGGTACGAGCCTGCCGGCGAAGTCGGGCACGAGCACCGCACCACGCCCGCTGGGTTCCTGGCCCGGCGTGCTCATTACGGCCGCACCGCCGCGCCATTGTCCCGGCAACATCCTGGAGCTGCGCGGCCGCTTGCGATGTCGCCGTGGACAGCGGCCGCTTGGGCAGCGGTCGCTGCGCGCCGGCCGGTACTGGCCGCGGCGATCACTGGAGTCGCGTCCGGTCTGCTGGCTCGAGACCTGCGGGGCGTGGTGGACCAGCCCGGTCGCGAAGCCGTTCGCCTAGCTGGTGGCGGCACCCTCCACTCGGGCGTGGTCGTTGCTGACTCGCTGGTCCGTGCCTGGTGGCCGCTGTCGATCGTCGCGGGTGCCGTTTTCCCCAGGGTGCGTCCCGCGCTCGCGGCTGCAGCGATCGTGCCGGCCTTGCTCGAGTGGCGGAGGACGCGCCCCGACCTGGACCCGATTCGCTGGACGGCGGCCAGAGTGCTCGACGACGCGGCGTACGGTTTCGGCGTCTGGCGTGGGTGTGTCGAGCAGCGGACGCTGGATCCGCTGCTGCCCGACCTCGGCTGGCGGCTGCGGATCGAGGCCGCTGACGATCTGCCGTTCTGACCCATGGGTGTGGCCTCAGGTGGTGGTCTCAGCGAGCAACTCTCGTACGCGGGGGATCACTTCGCGGCCGAAGAGCTCGATGGTCGCCATTCTTTGGTCATGGGGGACGCGACCGAGGGCGTAGGCCAAGTCGAATCGGTTGAGGCCGAGTAGACGGATCGTCGCCGCCAGTTTGGTTGCCACGGTCTCGGGCGATCCGACGTACATGGAGCCGTCGGTGATCTCGGACAGGAAGCCGGTCTTGGTCGGTCGTAGGTTTCCGCTCTGCGGCGATGCGGCGTACATGTCCGCCCAGTGCGGCCATTGGATGTCGACGGCTTCCTCGTCCGTCTTGGCCACGTACCCGTGCGAGTGCATGCCGATCGGTTGCAGCCGATGCCCGTACTCGTCGAGGGCCCGTTTGTAGAGTTCGACGAAAGGTGCGAAGCGGCTGGGATGCCCGCCGATGCCGGCGATGATCAGCGGCAGGCCGTACCGGGCAGCCCGGATCACCGATTGCGGGCTGCCGCCGACTCCCACCCAGGTGGGGAGGTGCCCCGCAGGAAGGGGAGGCATCACGTACTGGTTGGTGAGCGGGGATCGGACGGTCCCGGACCAGGTGACAGGTTGGTCCCGGAGGAGCCGCGTCAGCAGCTCGAGCTTTTCCTCGAACAGCGTCTCGTAGTCGGCAAGATCGAACCCGAACAAGGGAAAGGAGTCAGGCAGCGAGCCGCGGCCGACGATGAGCTGTGCGCGGCCGTTCGACACCGCGTCGAGCGTCGCGAACTCGGTGTACACCCTGACCGGATCCTGCGTGCTGAGCACCGTCACGGCCGTACCGAGCCGGATTCGCTGGGTACGGCCGGCGATCGCGGCCAACATCACGGGACCCGCAGAGTCCATGAAGTCGGCCCGGTAGTGCTCGCTGATGTTGAACGAGTCGATTCCGACGCTGTCAGCCAGGACCGCTTCCTCGACGGTGTTGCGGATGACGGCGTCGCCGTCGATCGGTTGACCGGACTCGTCAACGCTCACATAAGCAGGGGTGTCCAAGCCGAATTCGAACGCCGGTAAGGCCATCACGTGGCCTTAGGCGGTTGTGGCGCGGAGGACCAGTGCGGCCACGGCGACCAGGAGCACGATCAGCGGAGTACTGAAGCCTTCCTTGACGCGGATGTGGGAGATGATCGCGCCGATGAAGTAGAGCATCACGCCGATGGCCGCGGCGATACCGATCGGCCACCAGAACAGGCCCGCTATGAGGCCGATGGTGCCGGCGATCTCGGCGACGCCTAGCAGCCACATCTTGTCCTTCGGGAACCCGACAGCCTCCATGAGTTGCAGCTGCTTGGGGTCCTTCCGCAGCTTGCTGAAGCCCGACGCGAAGAGGGCCACGGCTAGCAGCGCGGACACGATGGCGGTTGCGATGAACATCAGCTCATCACCAGCTGAGCGTTGGGACGGGGCGAGCCTAGAGTTCGTCGGTTGTCCATAGATAGTAGGTGTAGCACAAAGTATTTGTGAGACACAACTAGAGAGTGACGCGCCATGGTCGTGCTCCTTCAGGACTCTCGGACTCGGAGTGCTCTGAAGTCACTCTTCAACCGCCCCGGCGCCCTTCGCGTCCGTGGACTCCCCAGCGAGCTCCCCTAGCCATCCGCTCGACCTTCCGCTGGTAGACGCCGACGAGCCTGCTGGGGTGGGACTTCCTTCGGATGGGGAGCCCTGCCTCGCATCGGGCGATCCGGGCGGCTTGGCACAGAGGTTAGGGAGCTCCACTGGCGCCGCGCTGTCCGTACTGCGCCCGTACCGCTAGGCCCCGGATACTCGCTGTGGCCGAGCGGTGACACGTTCCGCCGGTAGCATTGCGGGGGTGCCTCCCAATCGCAGGCCGACGCTTGGCCCGCCCACGTGCGGTGACGAATGACGGAGACCACCTTCGGAGGCCTGCTGCGGGCCCATCGGCTGCGGATCGGGATGACCCAGCGGCAGCTCGCCGACCTGGCCGGTGTGAGCCCGGGCGCGATCCGGGATCTGGAGCAGGGGAGGACGAGAAGCCCGAAGAGGGGTTCGGTCCAGGCGATCGCCAACGCACTCGGGTTGACCGAGTCTGACGTCGCGCACCTGCAGGCCGCCGCGGGGGCCCATCACGCAGCGCGCGCCGATGCCGACGCGGCCGGTCGCGGTCCTCTGCGCATCCGGGTGCTCGGTCCGATCGAGGTATGGCACGGCGACTTCCGGGTCTCCCTCGGCTCCGACCGGCAACGCGCGCTGCTCGCGCGGCTCGCTCTGGGGGCAGGCGCGGCCGTCGGCCAGGACGAACTCATAGAGCTTCTCTGGGGTCCCGGCGAGGAGGCCCAGAACGCGCAGCGCCTGCTGCACACCCACGTCGCCAGGTTGCGGCGACTGCTGGACTCCGACGCACGCGGCGGCACTGTGCTCGTGGGTGGGCAGAGCGGGTACCGGCTCGTGGTCGGCGCCGATCAGCTCGACCTGTTGGCGTTCCGCGACCTCACCGCGCGAGCGGCGTACGACGCGCCGGAGGGGGCGCTGGCCAAGCTCGCCAGAGCCGTTGCGTTGTGGCGCGGTGAGATCGACGCGGAGCGGGTGGCGTCGGGTCCGCTCTACATCGCGACGCTCTCGGAGTACGCCACCGCCGTCCAGATGTTCGCCACGCTGGCTCGCGATCTGGGCAAGCCGGACCTGGCGCTGAGACCGTTGCGAGAGTTCGCGCATCGGCACGAGTTGGACGAGCCGCTGCATGTCGAGCTGATCCTGACTCTTGCCGCGAGCGGCCGGCAGGTGGAGGCACTCGCGGCGTACGACCGGATCCGTGGCGCACTCGCAGAGCAACTCGGCATCGACCCCGGAGAGACGCTGCGGTCAGTACAGCTCGCCGTACTCCGGCAGCAGGATCGGCCGGCAACGGGGCGGACCGCGATCCAGCAGGCGCCTGCCGCGCCATCGGACTTCGTTGGCAGGGTCGGTGAACTCGCCAGGATCGAGGCCGCGCTTCCCCGCCAGGGTCTGGAGTCCGGACCGGCGTCGTCTCGGATCGTTTTGATCCACGGCCTTGCCGGAGTTGGCAAAACCGCCCTCGCCTTGGCCGCCGCGCATCGGTTACGCGGGCACTACGCAGACGGTCAGCTGTACGCCGATCTGCGCGGCGCCACCGCGACCGCACCGGAACCGATGCAGGTGCTCGGCGGGTTCCTGCGCGCACTCGGCGTACCGAGCAGGCAGATCGGGACGGACGAGACCGAGGCTGCCTCCTTGTTGCGCAGCGAACTCGCCGACCGTCGGACGCTTGTCCTGCTGGACAACGCTTCCGACGCGGAGCAGATCCAGCCGCTGTTGCCAGGCGCGGGTGGCAGCGACGTGATCGTGACCAGTCGGCGCCGACTGTACGGCCTCGCCGGTGCGAGCGTCGTCGACCTCGAACCGCTCGATGCGGGGGAGTCGATCGCACTCATCGCCGCGACCGCCGGATGGCAGCGGGTCGACGCCGATCCCGACGCCGCGCAGGCGCTCGCCGAGGCGTGCGCACGCCTGCCGCTGGCGCTGCGCATCGCGAGCTCGCGGCTGGCCACCCGGCAGGCCTGGACGATCAACGATCTGACCCGCAGACTGCGCGACGAGAACCACAGACTCACCGAACTGTCGACCCGCGAGTCGAGCGTGCTCAACAGCTTCCAGCTCAGCTACGACGACCTGAGCGCGCCGGCCCAACGCGCGTTCCGGCTGTGCAGCCTCCATCCCGGAGACGACTTCGGTGCCGACGGCACCGGTGTTCTGCTCGCGGTCCCGCCGGCTGAGGCCGATCGACTGCTGGAGGAGCTCCTCGAGGCGAACATGCTGCTGCAGTACACGCCGGACCGCTACCGATTCCACGACTTGCTCGGCCTGTACGGTCGAAGGCTGCTGAGGGACGATGACGAGGTGGAGACTGCGCGTTCCCGGCTCTACTCCTGGTACGCCGACGCCGTCACGGCGGCAATGGAGTGGGTCTACCCCCACACCGTGCGGCTCGGTGAACATCCGAAGCGGGAGACGCTCGTCGAATCCAAGACCGCTGCGCTCGCCTGGCTGGATCTCGAAGTACCGGCGTTGCTTGCCGTCGTCAACACCACGGCTGGATCCGCCGATCCCAGTCTGTCCTGGCGGATCACCGACCAGCTGCGTGGCTACTTCCTGATCCGCCGGCAGGTCGACGGCTTGCTGGCCGCGGCGCAGGCAGGACTGGACGGAGCCATCAGGGCCGGCGATGACGCCGCACGGACCGCGATGCTGATCAGTCGCGGCCAGGCGCTCGAGTCGGTCGGCCGGGACGGCGAGGCGCTGGCCGACTGTCTCGCCGGCGAACAGCTCGCGGTGGCGATCGGATGGACCAAGGCCGTCGCGTATTTGTCCCACCACATCGGGTGGCTCCACCTCGAGAAGGGCAGGCTCGCCGACGCGGACAGCTGGCTCCATCGAGCGCTGGAACTGACCGAGCACGACAAGTCAGGTCATGTGCGAGCGGTCGCGCTCAACGGCCTCGGGATGATGCGGCTGTGCCAGGGCGAACTACGGGATGCCGCCGAGTTGCTCAACGCGGCGCTGGAGATCAACGAGACAATCGGCAGGGAGACCTCGGCGCTGGCCAACAGCGGCAACCTGGCGAGCGCGCTTCGTCAGCTCGGTGAGGAGACGCGAGCCGCCGACCTGCTCACCGAGGTGCTCGCAGGGTATCGAAAGGGAGCCGACCCTCGCGGCGAACTGTCGACGTTGGACGAGTGGAGCCATCTGCACAGGCAGCGCGGAGATGCCGTCAGCGCGCTGCAGGTTGCCAGGCGCGCGCACGAGCTGGCGAACACGCTCCGAGACAGGAAGGCGACCGCACAGACCGCGGCCACCGTCGCCAACGCCTACCTCGCGCTCGGCGAGGCGACCACGGCCGCCCAGTGGTTCGAAGACAGCCTGACGGTTGCCTACGACACCTATCCCTTCGTCGAGGCACGAGCGCTGGTCGGCCTCGCCACCGCCCGCCTCGCTGACGGTGACCCGACCTCGGCGAACCATGCCGCCAAGCAGGCCTTCTCGATCGCTGGATCCTGCGGATTCGTCCTGCTCGAACAGGAGGCCTCAGCCGTGCTAGAAGCCTCGAAGCGCTCGGCAGCCAGTGAGGCATAGCCACGACGTCGTCGACGGGGAGTGACCACCTCGCTCGCGCTGGACACCCACGGCAAGTCGCTGGGTTCCCGTCTGCTGTCCATGGAGGTGAACGTCATCTAATTGAACCGGCGATGGACCTTGTCCGTGGTCATGGGTATGTGACTTCGAGAGGGTTGAGATGTTCTCTGGACGTGCGTGGCGGGTGGTGAAGTTCGGTGATCCGAAGGAAGCGGTCGAACTTCAGGAGCTGACCTGGGGCGAGCCGGCGCCGGGGCAGGTGCTGATCCGGACGCGCACCGCGGGGGCGGGGTTTCCCGATGTGATGATGACGGCGGGCCATTTCCCACTCCTTGGTGATCCTCCCTTCGGCCTCGGCGAGGAAGTCGCCGGGGAAGTCGTCGCCGTACCGCCGGGTTCTCGGTTTGCGCTCGGCGATCAGGTGGCGGGCATCACGGAGTTCTTGGAGGGGTGGGGCGGCTACGCGGAGTACGTCTATGTGCGCGAGAGGTCGGCCCTGCGGATCCCGGTGAGTATGACGGACGAACAGGCCGGCGGCTTTCCGATCGGCTTCCGTACGGCGTATGCGGGCCTCGTCGAGCGCGCCCCGGTCGAGGCCGGGCAGACGTTGCTCGTTCTGGGCGCCGCGGGCAGCAGCGGCGCCACGGCGGTGCAACTCGGCAAGGCGCTGGGAGCGACGGTGATCGCGATCGCCGGAAGCCAGGAGAAGCTGGACTTCTGTGCTCGGAACGGTGCGGACTACGGCGTGAACTACCGCACCGACGACCTGACGGCCCGGATCGCTGAGATCACCCAGGGGCGTGGAGTGGACCTGATCTACGACCCGGTCGGGGGCGACACCGCTGCCACGGCCCTCAGGAGCATCGCCCGCAACGGGCGTATCGCCATGATCGGCCTCGCGAGCGGGGCGCCTGTTGCGCTCGACTCGATGGACATGCTGCTGCGGAACTACACGGCGGTCGGCGTGCTCGCGTCCGGCAATGACGACGCCGAGAAGGAGGCCGCCGTGTGGGACCACCTGCGGGACCTCGCGGAACGCGGTGCGATCACAACACCTGTGGGCAAGGTCTACGGCTTCGACGACGTGCCGCGCATGATCGCCGACCAGTTGGCTCCGGGGGCGGGCAAGACGGTGGTCAGGGTGGCGTAGGAGGGGCAACCCGGCGAGGACCTTCGACGTCCGAGGTGCGACCGTCTTTCCTATAGGATCTGGTATTTTCGGAATTATTGTTCTAGTGTCCGGTTCGTCCCGCCCCGACGAACGACAGGAGATCGCTGTGTCCGCAGCAGGTCTTGCCCGCAAACGCCGCGTCGCGGTCTGCGTGATCGCCGCGCTGATCGCCGCCCCACTCCTCGCCATCCAGCCGGCCACCGCACAAGTGGCAGGTGAGACGACCGATGACCTCGCGCTCGGCAGAACGGCGAGTCAGAGTTCGGAGTACGAGACCGCCGCGCCGGCGTCGCGTGCTGTCGACGGGAACCTCGACGGTGGCTTCTGGAACGGTTCGCTGTCGCACACCAGGGCGGAATCACAGCCCTGGTGGCAGGTTGATCTCGAGAGTCGGCAACAGATCGGGAGCATCGCGATCTACAACCGCACCGACTGTTGTGTCGGCCGTCTCGCCGACTTCTACGTCCTGCTGTCCGACGAGCCGTTCGCCTCGAACTCGTTGGCCGAGTCCCGCGAGCAACGTGGCGTCACCTCGTACCACGTCGATCGCGTCGCCGGGAAGATCGTCCTGCCCATCAGCCGCAGTGCCCGGTACGTACGCGTCCAGCTGAACGGCACGAATCCGCTGGCCCTGGCCGAGGTCGTCGTACGGCGGAGTGCGGCGCCCGCCACCCCGCAGTACCGGAATGTCGCCCTCGCGGCCCGGGCGACGCAGTCGAGTGTCGCTGACGGTGGCGTGCCGACGAGGGCGCAGGACAACAACCTGGACGGGGACTGGAACGACCGGTCCCTCAGTAACACGGTGTCGCAGCTGAACCCCTGGTGGCAGGCCGACCTCGGCTCGTCGAAGCAGCTGACCTCGATCGTCGTCTGGAACCGGACCGACTGCTGCCAGGATCGGCTGCAGGACTTCTATGTCCTGACTTCGGATCAGCCGTTCGTCTCGACCGATCTGCAGCAGACCCTCAAGCAGTCTGGTGTTCGCGCTTCTCGCGTCCGTGACATCGGTGACCAGAAGGTGCTCAATGTCGCCGGCACCGCGCGCTACGTCCGGGTGCAGTCGGCGCTGACCGGCTATCTGACGCTGGCGGAGGTGCAGGTCTACAGCAACGAGAAGCCGGTACGGGCGGACGTCGCGAAGCACATCCGCGAGAACCAGTTCGGCATGTTCATTCACTACGGCCTGGGAACGTATACGAATGAGCAGTGGGCCACGCCGAACACCTCACCGACGGTTTTCAACCCGACCAGCCTGGACACCGATCAGTGGGCCGCGACGGCGAAGAGCGCGGGGATGAAGTACGGCGTACTGACCACCAAGCACCACGACGGCTTCGCCTTGTGGGACACCGCGTCCAACGCGTATGACGTTGCCTCAAGCCCCTATGGGGGCGACGTGGTCCGCCGGTACGCCGACTCGTTCCGCGCCGCCGGCCTGAATGTCGGCCTGTACTACTCGATCTGGGACCGCAGCAACGGCGACAGCACGGAGCTGGTGATCAATCAGGTGCGGGAGCTGCTGACGCAGTACGGATTCGTGAATCAGCTGTGGTTCGACGCGTGGGCCTTCGGGCCGGGCTACGGGAAGATTCCGTTCGACCAGGTCGCGGAGTTCGTCCGGAACGTGTCGCCCGGCACCGTGATCGTGAACAACGACAAGAACGACTCGCTGGCCACCTCGGACGTGCTCGAGTACGAGGACGGCCGTCCGCCGGCCGGGATCGCGGATCCGGTGCAGATGTCGGACATGATCAGCACGAGCGACTGGGACTGGTTCACCACCGATCAGTCCGTCGAGCCGCGGACGACGGAGGACATCGTCGACGAGGAGACCTACCAGCGCGACCACGGCTACCAGTACCTGCTGAACGTCGGCCCGAGCAAGGACGGCCGGATGGCAAAGGTCTACACCGACCGCCTGACCGAAGTCGGAGCCGCCCTCGGCGTCACCACTGGCTGAGTCCGACCTTCTGGTTTCAGTCCTTGGCCGCGAGCAGTTCGCGGCCAAGGACTGGGCCGCGCCGCCTAGACGGCCTTGGCGATCGCGATGGAGCCTTCGAGGCGCATCGGCCGTTGTCAGGAGCGCCGGCGAGCGGCTGGTGGAAGACACCGCGGTGGTTGCGCCTGTCGACGTTGGTACCGACCTCGGTGATCCGCATCGACCCGGTCCTGAGTCCGTTCAAGCGTGCTGGGTGCTGGTGGTGAGGCCGAAGAACTCGCTGATCGCCTGGGCGGTGTCGAGGGTGTGGTCGGTTCCGCCCATCAGGATGCGAGGACGGGCCGTCTTGGGGCCGGGGATGGAGTGGCCGGCCTCGTGCACGGTGTAGAGGGTGACCGGCGGGTGGCCTGGCTGTCGGTAGTCAGTGCGGTCCACCCGTGTTGGCCCGGTTGCGCCAGTGTCGACGGGCGCCGTGGTGGGAGCGGCGGTGATGCCGTTGCGCCGCGCGTAGTACGCGGCTGTCTCTGGGGCTGACAGGCCGAGACCGCGGGGGCGGAACCTGTACATCTTGGCCATTCCGCCCGCATACGGAGTGATCGGATCCCTTGTGCCGTGGACGAACATGACAGGAACCGGTTGCTGCTGCGGGGAGTCCGGGGCGAAGTTCTCCGGGACGGACTGGGTCGCGGACAGGATTGCCGCGCCGGCCAAGGCTTCCGGGATTTCGTGGATCAGGCGCATGACCAGTTGGCCGCCGTTGGAGAACCCGATGGCGTACACCTGTGCGCGGTTGCCGCCGTACCGGCGTACAAGGAGATCGATGGCGGCCTTGGCGAAGGCGACGTCGTCGACACCGTCAACGCGCGCCGCGGAGGTGTTGACGATCCTGGCGTCGTTCCAGTGCCTCTTGTAGCCGTCGAGATAGGCGACGACGGCCCCGGATTCCGCCCCGATGCGGTCGAAGGTGTTCGCGGTGAAGGAGCGGATCACGGCAGCGGTCTGCAGTGAACCGTGAAAGACCAACACCACAGGGACCGTGCCCGACTCCGGCTGCTGGTGATGCACAACGGTCAGTGTGCGGGCTCGGCCGGCGACCTCCACCGACTCGGGGGACACGGTCGCCTCAGAAGTCGCGCTCATGAGACTCCTTTCATGATGCGGGTCGCCATGGTGAGAACGATTGCCTCCGGCAAGCGTGATCCGACTCGGGCGATGATGGCGTTGAGTCGTCCGTTCACAACGGACGCCTTGCGGGTGCTCAGTGCTGTGAAGGCGGTGGTGACCACTTGGTCAGGAGTGCGCAGTTTGAATGCTTGAATCACTCAACTACAAGGTTAGCTTAGCACTTCAGTGAGCTTGTCAAGGGTTGCGGCCGGCGCGATGGCTTGACAAAATCGTTGAAGTACTCAAAGACTGGCCGCTGTGAAGGTCATCGTCGATGAACAGAAGTGCGTCGGTGGTGAATCATTCAGGAGTAGGCTGAGAGCCATGGGTACGCACGAGATGAACGCAGAGCTTGTCGAGCAACTCGTCGGCCTCGGCTCGTTGTTCACGGACATCACCAGGGGCATTGTCGAGGAGATCGGCCTGACCGAGTCGCAGGCGAATCTGTTGTGGCTGGTCGATCCGGATGCTGAGCCGGTGCCGCTCAAGAAGCTGGCTGTGCGGTTGCAGTGCGACCCGTCGAACGTCACGTTGCTCAGCGACAAGCTGCAGGAGAAGGGGTTGGTGAAGCGGATCCCACATCCGCAGGACGGCCGGGTGCGGACACTTGTCCTGACCAAAGCCGGTGAACGCGTCCGCAAGCGAATGCTGTCCACCGCGTATGTCCGCTCACCCTTCACCGCCCTCGACGAGAGGGAGCAGCGCCAGTTGAATCGGTTACTGGCAAAGGTCCTTGTTGCGCCCACGGTCGTTCGCAAGGTGGGCTGAGGTCAGCTGCCCATGGCCAAACCGTTCGCATCCTCGGCCGACACCACCGCCAAGGAACAGACTCTCGAGGTTCTCGCTGATGGTGTGTATGCCCTGACCGCGGAGGGTGACCCGAACATCGGAGCGATCGAGGGTGAGGAGTTCCTGGTCTGC
>NZ_DASRXP010000332.1:0-11057 GCF_035687465.1 Kribbella sp. | reverse complement strand
CCGGGCGTAGCTGCGTCCTTCCCTGGTCGCGGTGAGGTGTGTCAAGGGTCGAACTCGTTCGAGCCCGAAGGGCCGCGAAGCGCCCTTGACTCACCTCACCACGACTAGCAAACTCACGCAGCCCGGCGACGCGAACCACATGCACCTACCCGCGAACCACCCACACCTACCCGCGAACCGCACGCGCCGACGAACCCGCGAACCACCCACACCCGGCGTACCGGCGTACCGGCGTCGGAGGGACTTGCGTCAGGGAGCGATCTCCAGGGCTGCGATCTCGCCGTTGGGGTTCAGGGTGAAGCGGTAGATGAGGTCGACCTCACCGCCGGGGAAGTTGCCCACCAGGTGGTGGGTGAGATCCCAGTGGATGTCGTCGAGTTTCACGGCGTGGGTCAGTTCGGCCGTGTAGGTGAACTCGTTGGTGGTCTTGTCGCGCCAGGCGCGGATCTCGTCGTGGCCGGAGTACGTGTTGCCGTCGTCGGTCACCGTGGCGTCGGGGGCGAAGGCGGTCAGCAGATCGGCGTGGTTCGGCCGGCGGTCGGGCTGGTCCTCGCGCAGGTACGTGGTGATCGCGTGCGGCAGGTGCTTGACCGTCTCGGCGACGGACGGGTCAGGCGGGGTGGGGATCGTCATCGGTTGCCTTCCAACGAGAGCTGAGGGTGCGTGCACAACCCGGGCCGGCTGCCGGCGCCGATTCCCACCGTAGCGCCGGGTCCCCGGGCGGCGGGATGTGGGCGCATTAGGGTCGGGGGCATGAAGGTGATCAAGGTGGTCGGGATCGGCGCCGGGGACCCGGAGCAACTGACGGTTCAGGCCGTGAACACGCTCAACCAGGTCGATGTGTTCTTCGTGCTCGACAAGGGTGAGGTCAAGCAGGAACTCGTCGACCTGCGCGAGGAGATCCTGCAACGGTTCGTCGGCGGCAGCGACTACCGCGTCGTGGTCGGCCGGGATCCCGAGCGCGATCGGAGCAGTGCCGAGTACGTCGAGTCGGTGGACGACTGGAGACGCCGCCGGGCCGATGTGTGTGCGGGACTGATCGGCACCGAACTCGGCGAGAACCAGGTCGGCGCCTTCCTGGTCTGGGGCGATCCGTCCCTCTACGACAGCACCCTGGCGATCCTCGAGGACATCCTGGACCGCGGCGAGCTCGCCTTCGAGATCGACGTGATCCCGGGGATCAGCAGCGTGTCCGCCCTGGCCGCGCGGCACCGGATCGGCCTGAACCAGGTGGGCCGGCCGATCCAGATCACCACCGGCCGGCGACTGGCCAAGGGCTGGCCGGACGACGTGGACGACGTGGTGGTGATGCTCGACGCCCAGACCGCCTTCACCGAGCACGTCGACATCGACGCCGACATCTACTGGGGCGCCTACCTGGGCACGCCGGACGAACTGCTGGTCTCCGGGAAGCTGTCCGAGGTCGCGGCCGAGATCACCGCGACGCGAGCTGAGGCGCGGCAGCGCAAGGGCTGGATCATGGACACCTACCTACTCCGCCGCCATCACCGCTGAAGACAATTCAGGACCGGTAAAGACAATTCAGCCCATTCTCCAGAATGCCCCGCACATTACCAAAGGTTCTTTAGGAAGTCCAGCATAAATACGTTTGAACTTATTTCTCCCGTGCTCTTCACCTGACCGGCCGGGTCCCATTAGCCTGTCCGGGAGCCACTTGTCCACCGCCCCCATGACCGCGTCGCCGCCCCCCGTGACGTGGTCAGGACAGAGGAGTCACCCCATGAGAATGCCCCGTTTTGTCCGCCTTCTGGCGCCACTGGTCGCCCTCGGCGCCGCCTTGTCGATGTTCCTCACCGCCCCGGCCGACGCTCGCGAAGCCGCGCCGGACACGACCCAGGCCTGCACGTTCACCACCTGGGTAGCCGGTAACTGGTACGGCACCGGAAGCATTGTGAAGTTCACCAACGGGCTGTATTACATCGCCGAGCACGACAATCCCGGCTACGACCCGACGATCAGCACCTGGTACTGGGAGCCGTACGACTGCGGCGGCGGCTCCACCCCGACCGCATTCCCGGTCAGCGAAGCCCAGTTCAACTCGATGTTCCCGAACCGGAACTCCTTCTACTCGTACTCCGGCCTGACCGCTGCGCTGAGCGCCTACCCGGGCTTCGCCAACACCGGTGACGACACCACCAAGAAGCGCGAGGCCGCCGCCTTCCTCGCCAATGTGAACCACGAGACCGGCGGGCTGGTCTACATCAAGGAGATCAACGAGGCGAACTACCCGCACTACTGCGACTGGGGCCAGCCGTACGGCTGCCCGGCCGGCCAGGCGGCGTACTACGGCCGCGGCCCGATCCAGCTGAGCTGGAACTTCAACTACAAGGCCGCGGGTGACGCCCTCGGCATCGACCTGCTGGGCAACCCGTGGCAGGTCGAGCAGAACTCGGCGATCGCCTGGAAGACCGGCCTCTGGTACTGGAACACCCAGACCGGACCGGGCACCATGACGCCGCACAACGCGATGGTGAACAACGCGGGCTTCGGCGAGACGATCCGCAGCATCAACGGCTCGATCGAGTGCAACGGCGGCAACCCGGGCCAGGTCCAGAGCCGGGTGGATGCCTACACGCGCTTCACTCAGATGCTGGGCGTCTCCCCCGGCAGCAACCTGTACTGCTGACAACTGCACCACGGTGATCACTGGCGAATGCGCAGTACCAGCCTGGAGACCAGCGGGGTCAGGAAAAGCAGGAACAACGCATAGAAGGTCACGCCGGGGATCAGTGCGGCGAGGATGAAAGCGACCACGAACAACCCGGTCGTCGCGAGGGAGACTGCCAGCTCCCGCTCGGTGACCGGGTTGTCCGGCTGCTCGAGTTCCGGGTGGTTGCGGATCAGCAGCGTGAGCGCGGTCTGGAAGATGCTCAGGGCAAGAATCGTGCCGATGTAGAAGCCGGCCGTGAACCGGCTGGTCTCGTAGCTCCCGACGATCTCGGTCGGGAACGGCAGGATCACGATCGTCAGCAGCCAGCCCAGGTTCAGCTGGATGAGCGTGGTGTTGTAGGCACGCACATGCTCGAACATGTGATGGTGGGTCAGCCAGAACCGCGCGATCACCACGAAACTCAGCAGGAACGCGTACACCTGCCCCTCGTGCTCCGTGATCACCTCGACGGCAGTCAGCCCCTCGGCCTTCGACTCCGTCACCACTTCCACCAGGGGCAGGATCAGCAGCGTCACCGCGATCGCCACCACCGCATCGGTGAACAGCACCAGCCGATCCGGATTCCTCGTCATACTCACGGCCCACAAGATAGTGCAGATTCAGGCCTTGGCGGACCTGAGCAATGTTGCTCCCAGCACCAGAGCCGCGATGACGAAGCCGGCTGCCGCCAGGAACGCCGCACTGTACCCATCGCGGAGGGCCGAGCCCTCCCACGCGCCCTCAGCCAGCTTGGCCGCGGTCTGCGACGCGGCCAGAGTGGCCAGTACTGCGGTGCCGACTGCAGCGCCTGCCTGCTGTGCAGTGTTGTTCAGCCCTGACGCCAACCCGGCATCCCCCGGCTCCGCACCCGACATCGCGAGCATGATCGCCGCCGGAATCCCGACCCCGGTTCCCGCGCCTACCAGCGCAGCCGCCGGGGCCACGTTCAGCAGGTAGGAACCATCGACCGGCGCCTGGCTGATCAGCACCAGGGCGACCAGGAGGGTGGCCAGCCCGGCGAGCAGCATCGTCCGGCTGCCGAACCGCACAGTCAGGCGCGGTCCGATGAACAGTGACATCGCCGCACCGATCAGCGGAGCAGGCAGGAACGCCAGCCCGGTGTGCAACGAGTCGTAGCCGAGCACACTCTGCAGGTAGAGCGCAGTCATGAACTGGAAGCCGAACCCGGCCGCGAACAGCAGGACCACGATGACGTTGGCCACAGTCACCTGGCGCTTGCGGAAGATGTGCAAGGCAAGCAACGGCTGCGCGGCGCGGGCCTGCCGTAGTACGAACCCTCCGAGCAGCAGGACGGCGACCACAGCCAGCACGATCGTCCGCAGCAGCTCCGCGCTCGCCTCGGCTGTCTGCACGATCGTGTAGATGCCCAGTGACAGTCCTGCCGTCACCAGCACTGCTCCGACGATGTCGGCACCCTTGCTGATCCCGATCCCCCGCTCCGGGGTCAGCAGGCGGACAGCGAGAACCAGGGAGACGATGCCGATCGGGATGTTGATCAGGAAGGACCAGTGCCAGCCGACGGTCTGGGTGATCACGCCGCCCAGGATGAGCCCGATCGACGCTCCGCTGGCAGAGGTGAAGCCGTAGACGCCCATCGCCCGGGCCTGCTCTCCCGGCGCCGGGAAGAGGCCAACGATCATCCCGAGGATCACTGCCGAGGCGAGGGCACCACCGACGCCCTGCAGGAAGCGGCCTGCGATCAGCAGTTCCGAACTGGTGGCGAGGCCGCAGATCAGTGAGGCCGCCGTGAACAGGCTGAGTCCGGCGAGGAAGACCCGCTTGCTGCCGATCAGATCCCCGATCCGGCCGGCCAGCAGGAGCAGCCCGGCGAACGCGATCAGGTAGGAGTTCATGACCCAGGCGAGCCCGGCCTGCGAGAAGCCGAGGTCCTTCTGGATCGTCGGCAGCGCCACCGTGACGACGGTGCCGTCGAGGATGATCATCAGCTGCATCGCGCAGAGCACCGCGAGCGCCTTCGCCCGGGAGCGTGCTGGCGGGTCAGCGGACGCGGGGGTGGTGGATGAGCTGGGTGCGGCGGTTGTCGAGGTCACCGGTCGTCTCCTTGTCAGGGCTTGTGCAGCCGAACAAGAACGACCTTAACAGATAGTTCCGTAGCAGACGATCTTTTAAGGGATCAGTTTCTCAGTGGATGCGTTGCCGGGTCCGGCGCACCGGCTGGGCCTCGACCGCGGTGGAGAGGTGGTCGTCGACGAGGGTGGTCAGAGCGTCGGCGAAGGGCCGGCGCTGGGCGGCGGCGAGCGCATCGAGAGCGTCCTGATGGACCGCGTCGACGATCCGCTGCCCCTCGGCGGCGACCTCCGCGCCCGCCGGGGTGACGGCGATGATCCGGGCCCGGCGGTCGGTCTCCGACGGGCGACGCTCGGCGAATCCCGCCTTCTCGAGCGCATCAACAGTGACGACCATGGTCGTCTTGTCGAGATACGCGAGCTCGGCGAGCTGGATCTGGGTCCGCTCCTCCTCCAGTGCGTACACCAGTACGCACTGCATCCGCGGCGTCAGCCCGATCTCCGCCAGCGCGGCGGTCAACTGGGTCTCGAGCACATGCCCGGCATGCTTCAGCAGTCCGGTCAGGTCGGGGACGGTACGCAGCGGAGTCTTGGCCATACCGTTGAGTCTAGCGCGGGATCATCCGATATCAGATGATCTGCAACCGGACCTATCGACTCCTTTTCCGGGAACGGCCGATCGCGAAGCATCATCCTCGAAATGATGCAGTACCCCACCGGCAGACGGAAAAGCGACGCGGTCGGTCTGAGCACTTCTGTGCTAAACAGGCGGTAACCAAAGGGGCCCCAGTGGACCAGCTAACTCTCGGCGTCATCGGCCGTTCTCGCAAGGAGAACGAGCATCGACTGCCGATCCATCCGCAGCATTTCGACCGGATCGACGAGGATCTGCGGCAGCGGATCTACCTCGAGTCCGGGTACGGCGAACTGTTCGGCGTCTCCGATCAGCAGCTGTCCGAGTCCGTCGCCGGCGTCCTGGACCGGGACGAGCTGATCGCCCGGACCGACATCGTGGTGCTGCCGAAGCCGCAGCCCGAGGACCTCGCCGAGCTTCGTTCCGGGCAGGTGCTCTGGGGCTGGCCACACTGTGTGCAGGACGACAAGATCACCCAGCTGGCGATCGACCGGAACCTGACCATGATCGCCTTCGAGGCGATGAACCACTGGACCAGTGACGGCCGGTTCAACCTGCACGTGTTCCACAAGAACAACGAGCTGGCCGGCTACTGCTCGGTGCTGCACGCGCTGGAGCTGATCGGCTCGACCGGCGACTACGGCCGCAGGCTCAACGCCGCGGTGATCGGTTTCGGGGCCACCGCGCGAGGAGCGGTCACGGCGCTCAACGCGCACGGCGTCCACGACGTCGACATCCTGACGGCCCGCGGCGTGACAGCGGTCAGTTCGCCGATCCACTCGGCCCGGATCATCCAGTTCGACCACGACGAGGCCGACGACACCACTGAGCCGCGCCGCAGCCACGCGCAGGTCGAGGAGGAGCGGGTTCCGCTGGCCGGGTTCCTGGCCGAGCACGACATCATCGTGAACTGCGTGCTGCAGGACCCGGACGCGCCGCTGATGTTCCTGGTCGAGGAGGACGTGGAGCTGTTCACGCCGGGCAGCCTGATCGTGGACGTGTCCTGCGACCTGGGGATGGGCTTCAGCTGGGCCCGGCCGACCGGGTTCGCCGATCCCACCTTCGTGGTCGGTGACAACGTCACGTACTACGGCGTCGACCACACCCCGTCGTACCTGTGGAACTCGGCGACCTGGGAGCTCAGCGAGGCGCTGCTGCCGTACCTGCGCACGCTGCTCGACGGACCGGAGGCATGGGAGGCGGACGAGACGATCCGCCGTGCCATCGAGATCGAGCGCGGCGTCATCCGCAACCCCGGCATCCTCTCGTTCCAGCACCGCTCACCGGAGTATCCACACCTGCCGCTCTAGTTCGGCCGGCGGGTGACCCGAAACACAGAGGGTGGACGGGAAGTAGCATCACGGCCGTGGCACCTGATGAAAGGAATGCGCCGGACCGCTGTCCGGGCGTTCTTACCGTGCACCAGGCGGCCGACGGTGGACTGGCCCGCGTGCGGCTGCCCGGCGGCGTACTGACTCCTGCTCAGCTCCGGGTGCTGACGGCTGCTTCGGTGGAGCTGGGCGACGGCAACCTGGAGTTGACCTCGCGCGCCAACGTGCAGATTCGCGCGCTGCGGGCGGGGGCGCCTCAGGAACTGTCGGAACGCCTGTACGCGGCCGGGCTGCTGCCGTCGATCACGCATGAGCGCGTGCGGAACATCCTGGCGTCACCGCTCTCCGGACTCGACCAGCACAGCCTGTACGACGTACTGCCGGTCGTGGGCGAGCTGGATCGCCTGCTCTGCGCGCACTCCGGGCTCGCCAGCCTTCCGGGGAGGTTCCTCTTCGCCGTGGATGACGGGCGGGGTGATCTCGCCGCGGTGGGAGCTGATGTCGCGGTGCGGATGGTGTCGCCCGATCAAGCCACGCTGCTCCTCGCCGGCACCAACACCGGAGTACTGCTATCTCCAGCCGAAATAGCACCAACCATGCTCGCCGCGACCGAAGCCTTCCTTGCCGAGAGAACAGGTCAGTCATCAAGTGCGTGGCGCCTATCCGAGCTCCCGAACGGCCCGGCAAACGTTCTTGCACGCCTAGGCCTTCACCAGAAGAAAGCTCCACAAGCACCTATGGGGTGGGGTGGGCTGGAGGCGGGGCGGTATGAGCAGGCCGACGGGAAATCTGCGTTGGTGGTGACGGTGCCGTTGGGGAGCCTTAGTGCGGGGCAGGCTGGGGTGTTGGCGGGGTTGGGTGAGCAGGCAGCAGGTGAGCTGCGGGTGGCGCGTTCGCGTTCGATCGTGGTTCCCGGGGTGAGGGCAGTGGACCAGGCGGTTGAGCGGCTTGCGGGGGTTGGGTTGGTGGTTGAGGCTGGGTCGCCGTGGGACGGGGTTACTGCGTGCGCGGGGCGGCCTGGGTGTGGCAAGGCGTTGGCTGATGTTCGGGGGGATGCGCGGCGGGTGACGCCGGGGTTGCCGGGGCGGCATCGGGCGGTGCATTGGTCTGGGTGTGAGCGGCGGTGTGGGCAGCCTGCGGGTGAGTTTGTCGATGTGTTGGCACTGACGGACGGCTATTCGATCGACGGCTCACCGGCCGTGACGATCGACCTGAGAATGCTGTCGACGGCTCTCCGGCCGCGGCGGTCGAGCTGAACGTGATGAGGATGTTGTGAGCGGCAAGTTCGAGTATGTGACTGATGGGGCCGAGATTTATCGGCGGTCGTTTGCGACCATTCGGGGCGAGGCTGCGCTGGGTGGGCTTCCTGCTGAGGTGGCGCAGGTTGCCGTGCGGATGATTCATGCGTGTGGGATGACGGATCTTGTCGCCGACCTTGGGTGGTCGCCAGGTGTGGTGAAGAGTGCGCGGGTCGCGCTCAACGCCGGTGCTCCTGTCTTCTGTGATGCCGCGATGGTTGCCGCTGGTGTGACTCGGCGGCGGTTGCCTGCCGAGAACGAAGTGATCTGCACGTTGGGCGATCCCTCCGTCCCCGACCTTGCAACCCGCCTGCGGACGACGCGGAGCGCGGCTGCCATCGATCTCTGGCTCGACCGCCTCGAAGGCTCAGTAGTTGCTATTGGCAACGCTCCGACCGCGTTGTTCCGGCTGCTGGAACTGATCGCGGCGGGCGCGCCACGGCCGGCCGCAGTACTGGGGATTCCGGTCGGGTTCATCGGTGCCGCCGAGTCCAAAGAAGCTTTGGCCGCGAATGACCTCGGGCTTGAGTACCTCGTGGTCCGCGGCCGCCGGGGCGGCAGCGCGATCACCGCGGCCGCCATCAACGCGATCGCGAGCGAGGAAGAATGACGGCACGCCTGTGGGGAGTCGGGCTCGGTCCCGGCGACCCGGAACTGGTGACGGTGAAGGCCGCCCGGCTGATCGGCGCGGCCGAGGTGATCGCGTTCCACAGTGCGCGGCACGGTCGGAGCATCGCCCGCTCGGTCGCCGCGCCGTACCTGCGGGACGGTCAACTCGAGGAACACCTGGTCTATCCGCTGACCACGGAGACCACGGATCACCCTGGCGGCTACCAAGGCGCGATGGACGACTTCTACACCGACTGCGCCGCGCGGCTGGCTGCTCACCTCGACGCCGGCCGCGACGTCGTAGTACTGGCTGAAGGTGATCCGTTGTTCTACGGGTCCTACATGCACATGCACAAGCGGCTGGCAGATCGCTATGAGTGCGAGGTTGTTCCCGGCGTGACCTCGGTGAGCGCGGCGGCCGCAGTACTCGGGAGGCCGCTCTGTGAGCGGGATGAGGTCTTCACTGTGCTGCCGGGGACGCTGCCGCCGGACGTGTTGGCTGAGCGGCTCCGCAATACCGACGCAGCGGCGGTGATGAAGCTGGGCCGCACGTTCGAAGGCGTCCGCGAGGCCTTCGAGTTGGCCGGCCGCCTCGACGAGGCCTGGTACGTCGAACGCGCGACGACCGAGGCACAACGCACAGCACCCCTGGCCGATATCGATCCCGACTCGGTGCCGTACTTCTCGCTGGCCCTGCTGCCGAGCCCCATCAACAACACTCACACCGCGCCGGTCCAGCAACCGCTGACCCGCGAAGGATCGGTGACGGTCGTCGGACTCGGACCGGCCGGACCGCAGTGGATGACCCCCGAGGTCCGCGCTGCGATCGCGGCCGCCGACGACCTGATCGGCTACGGCCCGTACGTCGATCGCCTGCCGGACCGTGCTCGCCAGCGCAAACACAGCTCGGACAACCGAGTCGAATCCGAGCGGGCCGCCTTCGCGCTGGACCTGGCTCGAAAGGGATCACAGGTCGTCGTCGTGTCCTCGGGCGACCCCGGCGTCTTCGCGATGGCGAGCGCGGTCACCGAGGTCGCAGCCGCACCGGAGTACGCCGACATCGTCGTGAAGGTCCTCCCCGGGATGACTGCCGCGCAGGCCGTCGCCAGCCGCGTGGGAGCGCCATTGGGTCACGACTACTGTGTGCTTTCGTTGTCGGATCGGCTCAAGCCGTGGGACGTGATCGCGGCCCGGCTCTCGGCGGCGGCGGCCGCGGACCTGGCCATCGCGATCTACAACCCCGCCTCGAAGTCGCGCACCTGGCAGGTCGGCGCCACCCGCGACCTGCTGCTCGAGCACCGCTCTCCCGCCACTCCGGTCGTGATCGGCCGGGACGTCGGTGGACCGGCCGAGACGATCACCGTCACGACCCTCGCCGACCTGGATCCGGCCCAGGTCGACATGCGCTGCCTGCTGCTGATCGGTTCGTCCCAGACCCGGACCGTTGCCAGGTCTGCCGGTTCTCTCGTCTTCACCCCCCGCCGCTACCCGGAGGCCCCCAGAGCTGGCAGAGGTAGTCCGCACCACTCGGCCGAGTAAAAATCCGGTGGCCCGGCCTTGCCGGTCCCCTTACGCTTGTCCCGAACTGCGCGCCGCCGCGACCTCGCGGCAGGCGCTTTGACGAGTGAGGGGAGCCCGGCCGTGCGTTACCGCATCGCTGTCAGTGCTCCCCGGTCACGGTACGACGTGATCCTGGTGTCTTCGTGTGTCAGGTACCGGCTGCGCGGTCGGCACCTGTCCGTGACGAACTGACCCGGCCTGTCCCGCAGGCGGCTGCGTTCTGAGCCGCCGCAGGAGGTGTCGCGCATGGCCTGACCACAGGCCGCTTCGTCCGCGAATCGCGCTGTCCCGATCCGCAGTCACTCGAAAGGCCCATCGGCCATGCGTACAAACCTTGACCACCGTCAACAGAACAGCCCGCTGTCCGGCGTGCGCAATGTCGGCATTCTCGCCCATGTCGATGCCGGCAAGACCACCGTCACCGAACGGATCCTGTATCTCACCGGCACCACTCACAAGCGCGGTGAGGTCCATGACGGGACGACCGTCACCGACTTCGACCCGCAGGAACGCGATCGTGGGATCACGATCTTCGCCGCGGCCGTGAGCTGCGACTGGGACGGGCACTCGATCAACCTGATCGACACCCCGGGCCACGTCGACTTCTCCGACGAGGTGGAGCGCTCGCTGCGGGTGCTCGACGGTGCCGTCGCACTGTTCGACGCCGTCGCAGGAGTCGAACCGCAGAGCGAGTCCGTCTGGCGGCAGGCCGACCGGCACGGGGTGCCGCGGATCGCGTTCGTCAACAAGCTGGACCGCCCCGGCGCCGACCTCGACGCAGCGGTGGCCTCGATCCGCGAGCGGTTGCACGTGACCCCGCTAGTGGTCCAGTTGCCGATCGGAACGGAGGACGAGTTCAGTGGAGTGATCGATCTGCTCAGGATGAGGGCCTACGTCTGGGCCGAC
>NZ_DASRXP010000331.1:0-6436 GCF_035687465.1 Kribbella sp. | reverse complement strand
ACCAGCCCCAGTACTACGAACCGCGGGGCGACCGCACTACGGCGTGATCTGTAGTGGGTGGTGCGTGACAGGAAGGTGTCCATCCACGTCCGGGCGCACTCCAAGGCCACGTTGAGCGGGATCGGCGGCAAGTACTACTCGGTGTACTTCAAGTCCGGCACCGACTGGGACGCCGCTCGCCGGGGCTTCACCGAGAGCTGCTCCTACGAGCAGTTCCTGCAGCTTTTCGACCCGCGGAGCAACTGGCAGATCAGTCTGGAGAAGACGAGCCACGGCAACGCCCTCACCGACAAGGTCCCCGCCTTCTAGCCGCCCGAGGCGGCGATGAGATCCTGGGGCGATGCGGACGACGTACCGGATGCGGCCTGGGCGGTTCCTGGGGATCCTGGCTGCTGGGCTGATCATTCTCGGGATTGCCGCGATCTTCTGGGCGGTCGGGTTGCCGTCCGCCGTGGTGGCGGTGTTCGCGGTTCTCGGCGGGCTGGTCGTGCTGGCCGGGCTGTGGATCCTCGCGCGGCCTCCGGTGCTGCTGAGGCTCGGGTCCGACACGATCAACGTCCGCGGGGTCAAGACCGGCTGGACCGACATCACCGAGGTGGGCAAGGTCCGGAGCACTCATGGCGAGGCGCTGGCGCTGCGGACGAAGTACAAGGACGGGACGATCCTGGTGCCGCTGAACTGGCTGGCTCCGGCGCGGGTGGGGAAGCTCGAGACCGACGTACGGGACCGGTTGAACCAGGCGCACGGTTACACCATTTGGGACGGCACTGCCGGCGACCCGCACGACAAAGCAGAATGACGATGTTCGTTTGAGCTGACAAAGGGAGCCCGGGTTCGTGTTGTCCTTCGAGATGTCGTATGAGGAACTGATCGCCTACCAGGGGACCAACCCCCGGCCGGAGGATTTCGACCAGTTCTGGGAGAAGTCGCTCGCCGAACTGGCCGGGATCGACCCGGAGGCCGAGTTCGCCCCGGCGACCGATTTCCCGCTCCCGTTCGCGAAGACCGAGCACCTGTACTTCAACGGCACCGGCGGCTACCGGGTGCACGCGAAGGTGATCCGCCCGCACAACGCCGAGGGACCGGCCGTGCTGATGTTCCACGGGTACGGCGGTGAGCAGCCCAAGTGGATCGACCTGCTCCCGTACGCCGCACGCGGGTTCACCGTGGCCGCGCTCGACGTCCGCGAACAGGTGGGTTTCCGGACCGACTCGCAGCAGCCGAACAGCTTCTCCCTGCACAACCACCTGGTGGAAGGCGTCGACGACGGGCCGGACGGGCTCCTCTACAAACACGTCTTCCTGGACACCCGCAGGCTCGCGGACCTCATCCGCGGTCTGCCCGAGGTGGACGCCTCCCGCGTCGCGAGCACCGGGTGGAGCCAGGGCGGAGGGCTGAGCCTGGTCTGCGCAGCGCTCACACCGGAGATCAAGTACGCCGCGAGCGTGTACCCGTTCCTGGTGGACTACCAGCGAGCCTGGGAACTCAACCTGGACAAGGGCCCGTACAACGAGATCACCACCTGGTTCAAGAAGCGGGACCCCCGGCACCTTCGGGAACAGGAGGTCTTCACCACCCTCGGGTACATCGATGTGCAGCACCTGGCGTCCCGGATCCGCTCCGAGGTGACGCTGTTCGTCGGGCTCGAGGACCAGGTCTGCCCGCCGTCGACGCAGTACGCGGTCTACAACAAGCTCACCGCGCCCAAGGACCTCCGCACCTACCCGGACTTCGGCCACGACGACCTGCCCGGCGCAATGGACGACATCTACCAACTCATCGGCTCGAAACTCTGACCGGCCGTGTGATGCGGACCGCCTTGTGGTGGCGGCCCGCATCACCCTCGTTGAACCCTTGGTAGACCTGCAGTACCCACCATCACCTGGTTGGTGAGTACTGCGCGTCCGCCTGGCTCAGTTCGCTTCCTTACCCGCCCAGTAGTGCCACGTTGGAGACGCCACTGGAGACCGGGTCAGACCGTCCGGCCAGGTGGCCGGCAGGTCATGACTTCGGGCCGCGTAGAGAATCACCTCCGATGCCGTCCGGTCGCCACGGATGGCGACCCGAGCGGCCGTCTCGGCCCGCATGTCGGAGAGATAGTGGATCGCCGGCAGGTACTCCGCACTCAGCCGGGGGCTGAGCCGCCCGACCGGCTCGTCGTCCAGCCTGACCTCCACCACCATCCGATGTCGGTCGTGGACCCCGTCGTCTTCCTCGACCGCCTGCATCGTGCCGTAGGCCCAGCACTCGCCTTCCGCCCGGAAGAACGGCGCCAGCACCTCCGGCCTTACCTCACTGCCCGGTACTACGATCCCGCTGCCCGGCGGCAGCAGGTGGAAACTCCCGGGCGGTGGCAGGTTCACCGGGACCAGCATGTGCGGCTGGCCCAACGCGACTGCCACGCTGGCGTGGAACTCCGTGCCGCTCTTGCCTTCCCAGTCGGCCGGCTCCCACTCACTGACCCACAGATGGCACGGAACCTGCGGTTGCAGGCCTTGCGCCACCAGTTCTGACAGCACCGGGTGGTACCGGTGCGCGTCGTCCCGCGGCAGGTAGCCGACCACCTTGCCCTGCACCCGAACGGCGATCGAGCGCGGGTCGAAGCGGTTGTACGGTTCCGGGACGAGATCTGCGTCGGTGTCCAGATCTGCTCCTCGCGCCGGGATGGGATCAGGAAACAGGCAACGGATCGCCTGCTCGTGCGGAACCTCCCGCACGACCTCCTGTCCGCACCACAGGGCGTCTCCCCACAGACTGAACGGAATCGGTTCCATATATGTGCCCTCCAGTCCCCGTTGACCGGTTTACTCGGCTCATCCCGTCCAGGACCCTGGCCGTTACACCGAGTGAGCGTATGAGAACTAGACTGCCCAGGCCGGAGCCGTTTCACGCATGAAAAAAGGACCTGTTGTGCAACGGTGTCCGATCGGTCCGCACTCTGGACGCACAGTGTCTTGTGGTGCGAGAGAATCGCTGAAGATCGTGCATATGCACGCGAAGGAGCGCCATGCAGGGCAGTAATTCAGTCGCTCGATCGACCGTCGACGCGCAGTCGATCGAGGACGCGGTGAAGCGACTCGACGGGGTCGCGGTCAGGACCCCGTTGCAACGCAACTCGCGACTCTCCGCACGCACCGGCGCTGAGGTCTGGCTGAAGCGCGAGGACCTGCAGATCGGCCGGTCCTACAAACTCCGTGGCGCGTACAACCTGATCGCGCAACTCGACGAGCCCTCGAAGAAGGCCGGCGTCCTCTGTGCCAGCGCCGGAAACCACGGCCAGGGCCTGGCGTACTCCTGCCACATCCTCGACGTGCACGGTCGCGTCTACGTCCCCCGTACTACGCCTCGCCAGAAGCGGGACCGGATCGCAGCCCTTGGAGGCAAGCAGATCGAGGTCATCGTGACAGGCGACTCGTACGACGACGCGGCCGCCGCTGCGCTTGCCGAGGCGACCGCGACCGGAGCAACGCTCGTTCCTGCCTTCGACGACCCCAGAACCGTTGCAGGGCAGGGAACAGTCGCCGTCGAACTGGTGGAACAACTCGGTGCCGCGCCCGACGTACTGGTGGTTCCGGTCGGTGGTGGTGGGTTGATCGCCGGGGTCGCAGCGTGGTTGAAGGAGCGGCATCCCGGAGTACGGATTGTTGGAGTGGAGCCGGCAGGTGCGGCCAGCATGGCGGCTGCGTTGGCTGCTGGTGAGCCGGTGACGTTGCCGCACCTGGACAGCTTTGTGGACGGTGCCGCTGTTCGGCGGGTCGGCGAGGTGACGTTGCCGGTGGTTTCGGCAGCGCGGGTTGAGATGACGTCGGTCCCCGAAGGGCTGGTGTGCTCCGAGATGCTGGAGCTCTATCAGACGGACGGGTTGATCGCGGAGCCTGCAGGTGCCTTGTCTGCGGCGGCTCTTGGCAACGCGGTCGAGGTGAAGCCCGGCGAGACAGTCGTTTGCTTGCTGTCCGGCGGCAACAACGACGTGAGCCGGTACGGCGAGATTCTCGAACGGTCGTTGGTGCATGAAGGTCTGAAGCACTACTTCCTGGTGACGTTTCCGCAGGAGCCGGGGGCTTTGCGGTCGTTCCTCGACGGCGTACTCGGGCCGGACGACGACATCACCCTGTTCGAGTACGTGAAGCGCAACAACCGCGAGACCGGCGTCGCCCTGGTCGGCATCGAGATCGGCCGCCCGGGCGACCTGTCGATCCTGCTGCAGCGGATGGACGCGGCGCCGCTGGACATCGAGCGGATCAAACCGGACTCGGCCGAGTTCCGCTACCTGATCTGAGCTTCGGCCGCGCACCCCGGTCCGTTGATGAGAACTCTCTAATGTCCGGTTCATGCGGTTCACCCGAATGGGATCGCAGACTGTCAGCATGCGATCTCCGCGCCTGATCTACCTCGCCGTCGCCGTGGTGCTGTCAGTGACCGGTTTCGCGCTGACCCGATTCCTGGCGGACCGGTCCTCCCCCGGCCTGGGCGAAACAGTCATCATCCCGGCCGGCTCGAGCGACGCGACCACACCCACCACGCCGCGACCGTCGTCTGTTCCCACTACGCCAACGACTGGTCCCACTACGCCGCGGCCATCGACTGTTCCCAGCATGCCCCGTACGGCGTCGGCTGCTCCGACCAAGCCGGGCGCCGATCCGGTCCGGCCGGCCGCTCCCCCCACCGCCGGCGATGACGACGACGATGACGATAGCGGCGGGGATGGCGATGACTGACGGCCGGTGGTCGCGCTGAGGCGTCCTGTCGTCAGCGCCCGGCTGCGGATCATCGGCTGGCTGCTCGGGGTGCTCGCGCTGGCGCTTACCGCGGTGGTCTTCCTGGGCTGGCAGGTCCTCTCGGCGCGCTCGAACTCGGCCGCGGACACCGAACTCACGCACGAGGCAGCCAAGTTCCGCGCCTTCGCGGCCTCGGACACCGCCGCCGCGTTCAGCACGCCCGAGGAGGTCCTCGACTACTGGCTGCAGAACAATCTGCCGGACGGTTCGGAGGCCTTCTTCACCGTCATCGACGGCGATCCACACCACCGGAGCCAGGGGTCACCACCAGCGCGCCTCGACCTGGACGAACCCTTCGTCCAGCGGATCGCCGGCGCCACCACCCCGCAGTACGGGTGGGTCACCAGCACCGCCGGCGAGGTCCGGTACGGCGTGATCCCGGTGCAGATGGGGTCCGAGCCGGTGCGGGCGCAGCTGGTCGTGCTGGAATTCCGGGACATGCTCGCCAAGCCGCTGGAGGACGCCGCGAAGGCGCTCGCCGTCATCGGGGCGATCACCCTGGCGATGGCCGCGGGCGCCTGCTGGCTGGTCGCCGGGCGGGTACTCGCCCCGATCCGGCAGGTGCGGACCACCGCCGAGCAGATCGGTGAGTCGGACCTGCGGCGGCGGATCGAAGTGGTGGGCAACGACGACGTGGCCCAGCTGGCGCGGACCTTCAACACCATGCTGGACCGGCTGGAGAACGCCTTCCTGGGGCAGCGGGAGTTCGTCGACAACGCGGGGCACGAACTGCGGACGCCGATCACGGTGATCCGCGGCCATCTGGAACTGATGAGCGACGATCCCCGCGACCGGGCGCAGACGCGGGCGCTGGTGCTGGACGAACTCGCCCGGATGAACCGGATGGTCGACGACCTGCTGGTGCTGGCGAAGAGCGGCCGGCCAGACTTCCTCAGCGTCGAGCAGGTCAACCTGACCGAACTCGTGATCGAGGTGGTCGCCAAGTCTCGTCCGCTGGCCGATCGGTCCTGGCGCGTGGACGAAGCCGCCGACGCGACAATCGTCGCCGACGGTCAACGCCTGACCCAGGCGCTGATGCAACTGGTCTCGAACGCGATCCGCCATACTGCGGCGGCCGACCGGATCGGCGTCGGATCCCGGCTCGTCACCGACGACTTGACCGTTGAGCTTCCGGTCGCCGGCGGTGTTCACCAGTTCGGCCGGCGCCGGGATGGTTCCGACGGTCGAGAGGATGGTGGTGATCGGGTGGTGCTGTGGGTGGCGGACTCCGGGGTGGGGGTGGCGGAGGAGGATCGGGAGCGGATCTTCGAGAGATTTGCCCGGGGCAACGATCAGCGCAGAACCGAGGGGGCGGGACTCGGACTGGCGATCGTCCGGTCGATCGCGCGGGCCCATGGTGGCGACGTACGCCTGGTCGAGCAACCTGGCCCTGGCGCCCGTTTCGAACTCGATCTGCCGGCCGGACAGCTCGTGCTGCCGACCACTGAGGACGACGCCATCACCGTGGAACTGGAAGCACCAGCCCAGGCGGCGCGATGGGCTGCTGGGGAGGTGGAGCGGTGAACCGGATTCTGATCGCTGAGGACGAGGAGCGGATCGCCTCGTTCGTCGAGCGTGGGTTGCGGAGCAACGGGTTCCTGACCACGATCGTGGAGGACGGCGAGACGGCGTACCAGGAGGCTGTCAGGGGCGGGTAC
>NZ_DASRXP010000330.1:0-5531 GCF_035687465.1 Kribbella sp. | reverse complement strand
TGCTGCGGAGGAAGGCTGGTGCCGGCGTCAGGTTGTAGAGCGTGACGTACCAGAACATCGGGATGGTGACGGCCCAGACGACCATGCAGTACGGGCAGAGCGCGCCGATGCTGTAGATGCTCTGGTACATCAGCCAGTGCAGGAAGATCGCCGCCAGGGTGACCCCGACCTGCAGACCGAGCCATACCCAGCGCGGCAGCTTGGCGCCGGTGAGCAGCACGACGCCGAGAGTGCTCACGATCGCGAAGCCGGCGATGCCGAGGTACGGATTCGGGAAGCCGAACAACGCGGCCTGCGGTTGCGACATCACCGAACCACACGACAGCACCTTGTTGATACTGCAGCTTGGCGTGTACGACGGGTCGATCAGCAGCTTGTACCGCTCGACGGCGAGCACGAATGCCGCCACAAAGCCGATCGCACCCCCAACCGTCAGCAACCACGGCACAACCCACTTGGGCGGCCCCACCGCCGGCAACGGCTCATCAGCCGGTGCTGCTCCTGCCGGGGGAGTGAGGTCAACCGGCGAGTTAGTCATCCAGAGCCGCTTTCAGTTCGTCGGAGAATAGATCCGATTCTGCCGCACCGATTCACGGTCCGGGGCCGGGGGTTCCTAGACTGCCTGCAGCGGTTTTTCTGTTCGTGGCCCTGTAGACCCTGGGAAGAGAGCTATGTCCGGTCCCAATAAGAACTACGACCCCGTCGAGGTGACACCTCTGCATGCCGACGAGGTCGAGCGGACGCGCGACGAGGCTCTCGACGCCTTCGCGAAGGCTGCCGACCTGGGGGCACTGCAGGAGGCGAAGGCTGCCCACTTGGGTGAGCGGTCGCCGGTCGCGTTGGCGAACCGGGAGATCGGGGCGCTGCCGCCGCAGGCTCGTAAGGAGGCCGGGCAGCGGATCGGATCCGCCCGCAAGGTGATCAACGAGGCGTACGCGGGCCGGCTCGCGGTGCTCGAGGCCGAGCACGAGGAGCGGATGCTCGCCACCGAGCGGGTCGACGTGACGCTGCCGTGGCACACCCCGGAGCTCGGTGCGCGGCACCCCTTGTCGCTGATCTCCGAGCAGGTCGCGGACGTCTTCGTCGCGCTCGGCTGGGACGTCGCCGAGGGACCCGAGGTCGAGGCCGAGTGGCTGAACTTCGACGCGCTGAACTTCCAGCCGGACCACCCGGCGCGGCAGATGCAGGACACCTTCTTCGTCGAGCCGGTCGGCTCCGGCAAGGTGCTGCGGACGCACACGTCGCCGGTGCAGGCGCGCTCGATGCTGACCCGCAAGCCGCCGATCTACGTGATCTGCCCGGGCCGGGTGTTCCGCACCGACGAGCTGGACGCGACCCACACGCCGGTCTTCTACCAGGTCGAAGGCTTGGTGGTGGACGAGGGCATCACCCTCGCGCACCTCAAGGGCACTCTCGACCACTTCGTCGTGTCGATGTTCGGCGAGGGCCTGGAGGCGCGGCTGCGGCCGAATTTCTTCCCCTTCACCGAGCCGTCGGCCGAGGTGGACCTGAAGTGCTTCGTCTGCCGCGGTGCATCGGTGGGCAACCCCGACCGCCCGTGCCGGACCTGCGGCAGCGAGGGCTGGATCGAGTGGGGCGGCTGCGGCGTGGTGAACCCGCGCGTACTGCGGGCCGCCGGCATCGACACCGACCGGTACTCCGGTTTCGCGTTCGGAATGGGGCTGGAACGGACCCTGATGTTCCGCAACGGCGTCGAGGACATGCGGGACATGGTCGAGGGTGACGTGCGGTTCAGCCGCCAGTTCGGGATGGAGATCTGATGCGGGTCCCACTGTCATGGCTTCGCGAGTACGTCGAACTGCCGGCCGGCGTGACCGGCCGCGGGGTCGGCGAGAAGCTGGTTCGCGCTGGGCTCGAGGTCGAGACCGTCGACGAGGCCGGTGCCGGTCTGGCCGGGCCGCTCGTGGTCGGCAAGGTGCTCACCTTCGACCCGGAGCCGCAGAAGAACGGCAAGACCATCCGCTGGACGTCGCTCGACATCGGCAAGGACGAGCCGCAGTGGGTCGTCTGCGGTGCGGACAACTACGAGGTCGGCGACCTTGTTGTCGTGGTGCTCCCGGGCGCTGTGCTGCCGGGTGGTTTCGCGATCTCGGCGCGCAAGACCTACGGCCACGTCTCGAACGGCATGATCTGCTCGAGCTCCGAGCTGGGGCTGGGCGACGACGGTACGCACGGGATCGTCGTACTCGAGCCGGGTGAGGCCAAGCCGGGTGACGATGCCATCGAGTTGCTCCAGTTGCGCGATGACGTGCTCGACATCGCGGTGACGCCGGATCGCGGCTACTGCCTGTCCATCCGTGGAGTCGCCCGCGAGGCAGCCACGGCGTACGGGGTGGAGTTGAAGGACCCGGCGGCGCTGACGCTGACGGGGAGCGGGACCGGCGGTTATCCGGTGCGGGTGGATGACGCGAGCGGTTGCAGCGTGTTCGTCACGAGGACCGTCACGGGGATCGACCCGAAGGCGCCGTCGCCGCGGTGGTTGCAGCAGCGGCTGGTACTGGCCGGGATGCGGCCGATCTCGATCGGCGTCGACGTGACCAACTACGTGATGCTCGAGCTGGGTCAGCCGATCCACGGGTATGACAAGGACCGGCTGAGCGGCGACATCGTCGTACGGCGTGCGTCGGCCGGCGAGAAGCTGATGACGCTGGACGACCAGACCCGCGAGCTGGACACCGAGGACCTGCTGATCACCGACGACTCCGGCCCGATCGGCGTGGCCGGCGTGATGGGTGGCGCGTCGACCGAGATCTCGGAGTCGACCACCGACGTGGTGATCGAGGCCGCGCACTTCGACCCGGTCGTGATCGCCCGCTCGTCGCGGCGGCACAAGCTCTCCTCGGAGGCATCGCGCCGGTTCGAACGCGAGGTCGACCCCGAGCTACCGCGCTACGCCGCCCAGCGCGTAGCCGACCTCCTGGCAGAACTTGCCGGCGGCACCATCCAGTCCGACGAAACCGTCATCGACACGCACCCGCTAGCTGAGCCGGTGACCATCCGCGCAGATCACGCCGCCCGGGTCGCAGGCGCGGACATTTCCGCTGAGGCGGCCATCCGCCACCTCGAGTCGGTCGGCTGCGCAGTCCTCCCAGCCCTGGCGGATGCGGTGCCAGCAGCCCTGGCCGCAGGGATCAACGCCCCCGCGCTCCGCGCAGGCGCTGCCGCCCAGGCAGCACAGGCAGGTGCGTCGGCGACCGGCGCAGGCGTGGATCTGCTGACTGTGACTGCGCCGTCGTGGCGGCCGGATTTGCGGGATCCTAATGACTTTGCTGAAGAGGTTATTCGGCTGTTCGGGTATGACAACGTGCCGTCGGTGTTGCCGCCCGCGCCGGGTGGGCAGGGGCTGACCGTTTCGCAGAAGCGGCGGCGCCGGATCGCGACCGCGCTGGTCGGGGCCGGACTGACCGAGGTCGTCTCCTACCCGTTCGTGGGCGATGCCGACTTCGACGCGATGGGTCTGCCCGCGGACGATCCCCGCCGGAACACGGTGAAGCTGGTCAACCCGATCTCCGACGAAGAGCCGTCGATGCAGACCACCCTGCTGCCGACCCTGCTCCGGACTGCCGAGCGCAACGTCGGCCGTGGCGCCACCGACCTGGCGATCTTCCAGACCGGCCTGGTCTTCCTGCCGCGCGAAGACACGAAGCCCGCGCCGCTGCCGTCGGTCGAGCATCGCCCGAGTGACGAAGAGATCAAGGCACTGAACGACGCGTTGCCCGAGCAGCCGCTGCATCTCGGCGTCGTGCTCACTGGTTCGCGACTCCCCACCGGCTGGTGGGGCAAGGGCCAGCCCGCGGGCTGGGCGGACGCAGTACAGGTGGCTCGGACTGTTGCCGCATCGGTAGCCGTCGAGCCCGTACTGCGCAACGTAGAGCTCGCGCCGTGGCATCCGGGCCGGTGTGCCGAGGTGTCGGTCGACGGCAAGGTCGTTGGCTACGCAGGCGAACTGCATCCGAAGGTGTGCCAGGCGTTCGGATTACCTGCCCGGTCGAGTGCGGTCGAGCTGGATCTGGACGCGCTGATCGCGGCTGGCCCGTCGTCGGTCGCGGCCAAGCCGTTCTCGTCGTACCCGGTGGCCAAGGAGGATGTGGCGCTGATCGTCCCGGCCGAGGTCTCGGCGGCGGACGTGCAGGCGGCGCTGGTCGAGGGCGCGGGCGAGTTGCTCGAGTCGATCCGGCTGTTCGACCTCTACACGGGTGAGCAGATCGGCGAGGGCAAGAAGTCGCTCGCGTTCGCGCTGCGCTTCCGGGCGCCGGACCGGACGCTGAAGGAGACCGAGGTCGCCGAGGTACGGCAGGCCGCGGTCCAGGTGACTGTCGAACGCTTCGGCGCCGTCCAGCGGGTCGGCTAAGACCCGATGGCGCATCCCAGGGTGGCGGTGGCCGCGCCCAACGCGGCGGCAGCTGAGGCCGGGGTCCGGCTGGCGGCCGAGGGCGGCAACGCGGTCGACGCCGCGATCGCCGCGACCCTGGTGACGATGGTGAACGAGATCGGCGTCGTCTCACCAGCGTCCGGCGGCTTCGTCACCCTGCAGCCGGCCGGCGGCGAGCCGGTCACCATCGACGGCTGGGTGGAGATGCCCGGCCGTGGTCTTCCGTCCGAGCGGTTCGGCCGAGGGATCTGGGACATCAGTACCGAGTACGGCGGCGGTACGACGACCACGATCGGGCACGGATCCGTCGCCACGCCCGGCGGGATGAAGGCGCTCGACCTCGCGCACCAACGGTCCGGCAAGGCGCCCTGGAGTGAGGTGGTCCAGCCCGCGATCGACGTCGCCCGGCAGGGATTCCCGCTCAGTCGCACCTCCGGGTACTACCTCGGCTACACCCACGAGATCGTCTTCGGCTGGCACCAGCCGAGTCACTCGGTCGTGCACGACGACGACGGCTCGGTGATCAAGGCCGGCTCGATCGTGGTGATCCCCGAGCTTGCCGAGGCGCTCGAGCTGATCGCCCAGTTCGGTGCGGAGACGATGTACACCGGCGAACTGGCCGAGTTGCTCGTTCGCGACATGTCCGAGAACGACGGGATCCTGACCGCCGAAGACCTCGCCGCCTACGAAGCCGTAGTACGGCCTGCCCTGATCGTGCGGCAGAACGGCTGGCGCCTCGCGACGAACCCGCCTCCCGCGGTCGGTGGTGTGGCGATGGCCGCGAT
The DNA here is from genome assembly GCF_035687465.1 of Kribbella sp. Lineage (NCBI taxonomy): Bacteria > Bacillati > Actinomycetota > Actinomycetes > Propionibacteriales > Kribbellaceae > Kribbella > Kribbella sp. The sequence goes on along the minus strand of NZ_DASRXP010000330.1, from coordinate 353 downwards.
CCTCGCTTTGCTGGAGGGAGTACCGGCGGACGGCGGCTGGAATCCGGCGGAGCTGGAGCGGCTGGTCGAGGTTCAGTACGCCGTACTGGGTCGCCGGCTGGCCGAGCTCGGCGAGGAGGACGTCCGCCAGTTGGAAGGCCAGAAGCTGCTGGACCTGGCGTCGACCGGGGATCTGCGGGCCTTGAGCTCACCCAGTACTGCGACGGTCTCGGTGGTCGACGACCAGGGTGATGCCTGCGCGATCACGGTGTCGTCCGGGTACGGGTCAGGCGTGATGACGCCGGGAACGGGCATCTGGCTGAACAACGCGCTCGGCGAGCAGGAGTTGCTCCACGGCGGCGCCCACAGTCTCG
>NZ_DASRXP010000329.1:0-5198 GCF_035687465.1 Kribbella sp. | reverse complement strand
GGGTGGGGTCGGGGGTACGTCCGCCGGTGGTGGGTCGGTGTCGAAGCCGAGGTTGAGAGGGGTGGGGGTGGCTAGTTCCAGGACTTTGTGGCTGAGGGTGTCGCCGTCTGTGGTGAAGAGGGAGGCGGGGAAGGTTCGGGGATCGCCGCCGGCTTCGTGGGTCAGGTCTGCGAGGACCGCGAGGTCGTCTGCGGGAGTGCAAGGCGGGCCCTGGAGGCGGAGGCCGACGTCGGTCAGCATCGGGCGGCCGTCGGCGTCGAACATGATGTCCCCCGCGCCCAGGTGAGCGTGAGTGAGGCCGGCCCGGTGGACGACAGCGAGCGCCTGCGCCAACGGGCTGACCAGGGTGACCAGTTCGCCGAGGGACAACTTGCCCCTGCGTTGAAGCAACCCCGTGAGCGTGCCGGCTGCGACGTACTGGCTGAACAGGAGCCATTCGCGGTCGGTCTGGCGGACCTCGATCAGGCGGGTGATGTGGGGGTGGTCGATGCTCTGGGCGAGCGCGAGGTCCTCCCGGAACTCCTGGACGGACGGGATGGAGGCGGACGGGATGCGTTTGAGCACGGCGTGCCGGCCGGAGGCCAGGTTCCGGACCAGCCAGACGGCGCCGACCGATCCGGACCCGAGCCCCCGGCGCAGGCTGTAGCCGGCGATGTCTTCGAGTGCCATGTCAGAGAGAGTGCACGAATCGGCCGCGACACCGCGGAAGTTATCCACAGCGGCTCAGCGTCCAGAGGTCCGGGATCGGGGCCTGTGGATGGCGGCGACGGGCGCCGGGGCGGGCGAGATACAGTCGAAGGCGTGAGGGACATCAACTACGTGCAGGCCGGTTTCGGCGCCGATGCGGTCGACTACGAGCAGGCGTGGGCTGAGCAGCGCCGGCTGCACACGGCAGTTGCCGAGGGCACCGGAACCGACACCGTCATCCTGCTCGAGCACCCGCCGGTCTACACGGCCGGCAAGCGGACCGAGCCGCACGAGCGTCCGGTGGACGGTACGCCGGTGGTCGACGTCGACCGGGGCGGCAAGATCACCTGGCACGGTCCTGGCCAGCTCGTCGGCTACCCGATCGTGAAACTCGCCTCCCATGTGTATGTGGTGGATTACGTCCGCCGGCTGGAGGAAGCGCTGATCGCGGTCTGCGCCGACCTCGGCGTACGGACGGGTCGCGTGAAGGGCCGTAGCGGGGTCTGGGTGCCCGCGGACGAGCGTGGACGGGAGCGGAAGATCGCCGCGATCGGGATCCGGGTGGCGCAGGGTGTGACGATGCACGGGTTCGCGCTGAACTGTGACAACGACCTCACCTGGTTCGACCGGATCGTGCCGTGCGGGATCTCCGATGCCGACGTGACCACGTTGTCGAAGGAGCTCGGCCGGCAGGTCGGGGTCGCCGAGGTGCTCGAGCCGGTACGGCGGCACCTGGACACGATGCTCGCCTGGCAGGAGTACGAGCGGACCCCGGACCTCGATCACGAGGAAAACCCAGCACCAGCAGGCATCACCTATGGCCTGACGGTCTGACCGTCGTTCGCGACTTGCAGCGGAGTCGCTGCTGTGAGTGATGTTTCACCGCGGCAGGTGCGCGAAGTGTCGTCGCTGCGTCAGGGCAAAACGTCGCTACGGTAAAGATGTGTCCAAATTTCTTGGCTTCCTTCTCGGCATCGCCGTGGCGCTGGTCGGGCCCGCTGTCTTCGGAGTTCTCGCCGCCGACGGTGGTATCGAACTGAATGCGAAGGAGATGGCGCTTGCCTATGGCATCGGAGCGCTGATCTTCTGGACCGTGCTGTCGTACTTCTCCGGCGCCGCGGCGCTGGGAGCGGCGCTGACGTTCGGCGCCATGATCTACGCGGTGAACTGGATCCCCAACCGGACGACGAACTTCCTCAACGACGTCCCCGGGGTGACGAGCGGGATGATCGACGGGATCAAGCAGTACACCCTGAACGGGGTGGTGCCGATCCTGGCGGTGATTTCGCTGGTTTATGGGATCCAGCTGATCGTGCAGGCGGTGCAGGCGCGGCGTCGCGAGCGCGCGGAGGCGGATCTTCGCCAGCGGGAGCAGGAGCTCGCCCAGGCGCAGCAGGCGGCTGAGGCCGCGGCGGTGTATCCGGTTGCCGGGGGTGACTATCCGACCAGCGTCGACAACCGGATGGGCAGCAGCTTCAGTGGCAACACGAGCTACGACGACCTGTTCGACGAGGAGCAGCCGACACCGTTCCCGCCGCGGGATCAGGCGGAGGAGCAGACCACGCAGTACGCCGTCGCTGAACCTGAACCCGCTCGGGACGATGACACCGTCGTAGCCGATGCCGAGGGCAACAGCGACGACGAGACGATGCTGGTCCCCACCGACAAGGACGAAACAGTAGTCGTCCCGGCGCAGGAGCAGACGGCCGAGGAGAGCGCGAGCTCGCAAGCCGCAGACGAACCACCCGCGGAACCGGCCCCGGCCAGTGAGCAAACGCCGGAAGAGCAAGCGCGGGCTGAGCAAGGTGCTGACGAGCAGGCTGCAGGTGGGCGGAGTGCGGGGGCGGAGGCCGAGGCCGCTGCGCCGGCGGCTGAGGAAGCTTCGCCCACGGGCGGGCGGCCTGCCGACGAGCCAGCTCCCGGTGGGCCGACCGCTGGTGGAGCTGTAGGTGGGCCGACCGCTGGTGGAGGCACTGCTGGTGGGCAAACAGCAGGTGCGCCGACCGCAAGTGGAGCTGCAGGTGGGCCGACGGCAGGAGGAGTTGCGGGTGGGCACGCTGTTGGTGGGTCGACCGCAGGTGGAGTAGGTGCGGGTGGGCCGGGTGCTGAGGATGAGACCGTGGTCGCGCCGCGTCCGGGGTCTGCTTCTGAGGTGACGCCTGCTGAGGCGCCCAGCGCTGGACCGGAGAAGGAGCGGAAGCTCGAGCGGAACGAGCAGGTTGGTCAGCAGTATCGGGAGCGGATGGACGGCCCGGAGCTCGAGGAGACCAGCGAGTTCCACTTCGACGCTTTCGAGAACCCGAACCAGCCCGAGGAAGGCCGTCCGCAGGCACCGCGGATCATGGATCTGCCGGGCCAGTTCCGTCCCGCCGGCGCCTAGCCCAAGACGGCGCAGTACCGACGGGACGGGTCTGGGTCAGTTCACCAGGTAGCCCCTGATGATCGTCTGCTCCACCTTGTTACCGTCGGCATCGGTTGCGGTCGCACGCAGCGATACAGCGCCACCGGCCGGGTTCGTGACCTTCGTACGCCAGCCGTCACCGACACGCTCAACTCTGGCCGACCGCCAAGTTGTTCCGTCGTCGGTCGAGCTGTCGACCGTCAGCGACTTCACCTTCACCGCCGGCGCCCCCGGCTGACGCTGCACCGAGATCGGGATCGTGAACCCGGCACCCGCCCGAGCATGATTGCGATCATCCAGTACAGGCGTGAAGTGCACCGCCATGAACGGCAACGCCGCTACCCCGTCCACATGCCCCGACCGGAACGTCCACGCATTGCTGATCTTCGTAGACACCTCGACACCGGCGACCGCGACCTGACTCTCCAGCCGGTACGACGCCGCCCCAGCCGGCACCGGCACCTCGACGTACTCCGCGTGCCGCCAGTCCGCCAGCAGTTCCCCGTCCCGATAGAGTTTGGCTGGTCCCGCCGAAGACCCCGGCTCGTTCGCGTGCCGAGGATCGCTGTCCGATCGCAGGCTCAGACCGAAGTGGAGCTTGTCGCCCGAGCGTTGTGCGCCCAGCGTCAGACCGTTCGCCTGGATCGGGCCCTGGGTCAAGCGTGGTCCCAGCACCCCCTTGTTCCACTCGCGTCGATACGTCCGGCCGAGCTGGAAGGTACTCCCCTCTGTTTCGTACAGGATGCCACTTGGCCGCATGAAACTGCTGATCCACTTCAGTCCGTCAGCCAAGTAGTACTCGGTGCGCTGAAACGGCAGCGAACTGGATACCAGGCTCACGCCGTAGGGGTCCCAGGCAAATTTCGTCAGGTCATCCGCGGGCCGGACGCCATGCCCTGTCGCGGACTCCCGGACCTCATCGGAGTCGGACGCGTAGGTGGCCTTCACCGTGGCGAAATCCCCCTGGCTCGGATGCAGGTCCACCCCATCAAACGTGCGGCCCTGCGCATAGTCGGCCAGGTTGTACTCATAGGGGCTGTCCTTGAAATCGCCAGCGGGCCCCGGCTCAGCGAAACGACCGTGAGCCACGCTGACGATATCCGCCGGCGACGGCGCAGGGGCACCGAGATCGGTGACGAACAGCGGAGACACAGCGTCCCCCGGTCACCCCGTAGGTCACCATTCCGTCCGGACGATGCGTGTCCCGGGCGACCGCCACGCTCAGCTCCATCAGCCGGGCCGTTGCCTTGGGCACCGACATTTGGACCGGCTTCGCCTTGCGGGCATCCAGCACCACCGAGCCGCCACCCGGCCGGACCTCGAACACCGACTGCATCAAGACGGTCCAGCCGCCGCCCATCACGGTAGACAGATCACCGATCGTGTACTTCCCCGGCGCGAGCCGAAGCTTGCTGGTGCCAATGCCTGATCCGTAGCTGAAATCACCGCAATCAGGATCGGCACCACAATCACCGATCCGGTCGAAGTAGGTGATGTGCTCCTCGGGAGCATTGCCGTCGCGCCCGATATGGGTCAGCTCGATGTCGTAGCGCTCGGTCTCCTTCTCCACCCCGACCGGCGTACTGACCGTCGCTCCCGCCCCGGTCCCGACGAGATACCCGCTGAACACGCCGACGAGCGCCGCCGACCTGGTGTCGGCGGTGATGGTCGCCCTCGCTGTCCCACCGGCCGGTACGACGACCTGGCTCGGCGACACCGTGAACAACCCGGCCGGCTGATTCCCGCCCTGCAACTCGAGGTCCAACGTCACCGCACTGGTACCGCTGTTCCGATAGGTGATCGTCTTCGTCAGCACCGGGTCGTCCTCGTGCGGCCACGAAGCAAACCCGAAACTGACACTCGCCGGCGACGCACCAACCGTCTGCGTCACCGCGCGAGCGACATCAACCCGCCCGGCGCCCTGATCGAACGCGCCCATCCCAGCCGCAGTCTTTGCCGTGGACATCAGCGCCGCCTTGACCTGCTCACCGGTCCAGTCAGGGTGCTGCTGCAACAGAAGCGCGGCGGCACCGGCGACATGCGGAGCTGCCATCGAGGTCCCAGAGGAGGTGGTGTAGTGCTCACCGACCGGAGAACCCATATTGGTGCC
>NZ_DASRXP010000328.1:0-20928 GCF_035687465.1 Kribbella sp. | reverse complement strand
TGCGCCGCAGTCTAAAGCGTTTTAGCCGTGCCTACCCGGTCGAAAACGTCGTGTCGACCTACTGGACGTCGATCGCGCGGACAGCCTCCTCGGCCGAGGAGAAGATCTGGAACTGGCCGCCGAGCCCGGTGATGGCCAGCGGGCGGTCCACCGGTCTGCCGACGCCGACCAGGGCCAGGTCGATGCCCTGCTGACCGGCCAGCTTCCTGGCCTCGACCAGGTTGCCGAGGCCGGCGGAACTGCAGAACGTGACCGCCGAGACGTCGATCAGGACCATGCGGGCGGGGGGCGCGACCGCGGCCTGGATCGCCTCGGAGGCGAAATGGGTGGTGGCGATGTCGATCTCGCCGGACAACCGAACGAGCAGCACACCAGGCTGCAGCTCTTCGGTGACGGCGTCGAACGTGGTCTTGATCATCTCGCCGTCCTGGGACTCGGGCTGGCTCACGGCGGTCTCTCCCCCGGGCAGCTCCGTGAACGCCGGTCGGTCCTGGCGTGGTGGATAACGGCCCTGTGGGTAACCGTATGCCCGAACGCTCCGAGGTCACAACGGTTCTACCGGCAGTGACCTCGGAGCGTGATGTAAGCGCTTAGCTTTGCCTAGCCTGTTTCGGTCGGGATCTCAGCCCCAGAAGGCGGGTTGGGTCTGGACGTTGAGTTCCTTCAGCTTCACCCGGTTGGCCGGATCGGTGCGGCGGTCGGAGATCTTGAAGACGTCGAACGCCTTCACCGACTCGGTGCCGTAGATCGCGCCGTTGTAGTAATAGACGGACCAGTAGCCGCCGAAGGACGCCGGCTCGATCGGCGGGCGGTCGAAGTACCCGATCTCCTTCGGGTGCGCGGAGTCGGTGAAGTCCCAGACCGAGAAGCCGCCCTGGTACCACGCCTGCACCATGATGTCGCGGCCCTTGACCGGGATCAGCGAGCCGTTGTGGGAGACGCAGTTCTCCTCGACAGCCTGGTGCCGCGGGATCTTGTAGTAGCTGCGGAAGATCATCTTCTTCTTCTTGATGTCGAAGACCGCCGTGGCGCCCTTGTTCGGGCCGACCTCGGTGTTGCACTCGGCCGCGCCGCCACCGCCCAGCTCGTCCATGAAGACGACCTTGGTGCCGTCGCCGTTGAAGGTCGCGCCGTGCCAGAAGGAGAAGTTCGTCGTGTCCCGGACCCGGTCGATCACCCTGGGGGCGGCCGGCTTGGAGATGTCGAGCAGGATGCCGTCACCCATGCAGGCCCCCGCGGCGATGTTCTTCGCAGGGAAAGCGGTGATGTCGTGGCAGCCGCTGGTCGCGGAACCGGTCGGGCTGCCGGGGAAACCACCGTCCGGGAACAGCACCGGCGAGGCGACCACCGCTGCCTGCTCGGGGTTGCGCAGCGGCACCTTGATGATGTCGATGCGGTCGTTCGGCGGCTGGCAGTCCGGGTACTCCGCCCTCGGGTTGTACGAGGAGTTGTAGATGTAGACGGACCGCTTTCCCTTGTCCGGGATCAGGGTGTGCGTGTGCGAACCGCACTTGGTCTCGACGGCAGCGACGTACCGGGGATTCTTCGGGTCCTTGACGTCGAAGATCTTGATGCCCTCCCACGACTCCTTGAGCGTCGCCGACTGCGCGATGCTCGTGCAGGAGCTGTCAGTGCGGGAGGAGTCGGTACTGAGGAACAGCAGACCGTCGTAGATGCTGACGTCGTTCTGACTGCCCGGGCAGGAGACCTGGCTGATCAGCGCCGGTTTCGCCGGGTTGGCGATGTTGTAGATGGCGAACCCGGAGTAGTTGCCGACGTACGCCAGCTTGCCGGCGAAGGCGATGTCCGTGTTCACCCCGTCGGTCAGCGGGCCGCTCATCGGGGCGCTGGCGAGGTGCGTGATGTTGTCACTCTTGGTGGCACCGGTGTCCGGTGGCGTCGGCGAGTCGGCACTGGCGACGCCCGCGGCTCCGGAGAGCGCGGCGACCAGGCTGACTGCCAGGGTGAGACGGGCGAGCGAGCGGGGGCGGCCGATGCGCATGCCTTGGGTCCCTTCTTTTGTTGCCAGTGAATCGATTGCCTCAGGGTAAGCGTGATAGACACTGTGCGGAAGTGATTTGACACAAGGAGTGAGGCCTGTGACTCGTCTACGCCGGCTGCCCGCTGTCCTGCCAGCTCTCTTGTTGCTGGGTGTTGTCGGCTGCAGCAGCTCCGAGCCGGCCGCCGCGCCCGCGCCGTCTTCCACGGTGCCGGTGATCGTGCCGGGGACGCCAGGTGGCCCGAACCAGACGCTCGCCGCGCTGCCCAGCGCTTCGGCCACGGTGGATCCCGATGACGTGAAGTTTCTGGGCGACATGATGGTCCACCACACGCAGGCAGTGCAGATGACGGAGCGGGCGAAGACCGCCGCGGTGAACCCGAAGGTGAAGGCGCTGGCCGAGCGGATCCGGGTCGGTCAGCAGCCCGAGATCGAGGCGATGCGGCAGATGCTGACCGCCCGCGGCCAGACCCCGCCCAACCTCGAGCACGTCGAGCACATGGACCACAGCGCCATGCCCGGGATGGCGACCCCGGCGCAGCTGACCCAGCTGGGGAGTGCGACCGGCAAGCCGTTCGACACCCTGTTCCTGACCCTGATGATCAAGCATCATGAGGGCGCGGTGACGATGAGTGGCGAGCAGGAGAAGAACGGTGCCGACATCCGGGTCGGCGAGCTGGCCCAGGAGGTCACCGTCACCCAGACAAAGGAGATCGCCACCATGCGCCAGCTACTGAAGGACCTCTGAGTCATGGGTCAGCTCGAGGGCAGAGCGGCGCTGGTCACCGGCGGCTCTCGCGGCATCGGCGCGGCGATCGTCCGCCGTCTGGCCGCTGACGGCGCCGCGTTGACGTTCACCTACGCCAGCAACTCGGAGGCCGCGGACGAGGTCGTCGCCGCGGTCAAGGAGTCTGGTGGTCAGGCCGTCGCGGTTCAGGCCGATCAGGCGGACATCTCAGTCCTACCGGAGCTTTTCGCAACCGCGTCAGAGCCGACTGGCCACCTGGACATCCTCGTCTGCAATGCGGCCAGCGCCTTGGTAACCCCGATCGCCGACGTCACCGAGGCGGCGTACGACGAACTGATGGCCACCAACCTCAAGGGCCCGTTCTTCGCGATCCAGAAGGCAGGCGAGGTCCTTGCCGACGGCGGCAGGATCATCGCGCTCTCCACCTTGAACACCGCCATGCCAGCCCCGGGCATCTCCCTGTACGCCGGAAGCAAGGGCGCGCTGGAGCAGTTCGCCAAGGTCGCGTCCCGCGAGTACGGCGGCCGCGGCATCACGGTCAACACCGTTTCGCCCGGCGCCACCGACACCGACATGTTCCGCGAGTCCAACGAGGAGTCGGTGGCCGGGATGTTGGTCGGGATGACAGCCCTCGGGCGGGTTGGGCAACCGGCCGATATCGCGGACGTGGTCGCGTTCCTCGCCGGCCCGGACAGTCGCTGGATCACCGGCCAGAACCTCCGGGTCACCGGAGGGTTGCTGATCTGAGTACGGTCGACGACCTGCTGAAGGAAATCGACGCTGCGGCAGACCCCGCGGTCGCCGAGGTACTGAGCCGCTACTTCCAACTGAAGCCCGGCGGCTACGGCGAGGGCGACCAGATGATCGGCGTCAAGCTCTCTACCTTGCGCGGCATCATCAAGCCCTACATCCGCGCTGGGCTTGAATTGGCGTCCCTCGAGGCAGCACTCCACAGCCCCGTCCACGAACACCGCCTGGCAATCCTCTGCGTACTCGCCGACCGCGCGACCCTGGCCGGCAAGCCCCGTACTGCGAACCCGTCCGAGCGGGCCGCGATCCACGAGCTCTACGTCCGTAACACCGCATCCATCAACAACTGGGATCTCGTCGACTGCAGCGCCCCTCAGATCGTCGGCGCCTACCTCGCGGACAAACCCCGAGACACCCTCTACACGTTGATCGCTTCACCAAACTTGTGGGAACGCCGGATCGCCCTCGTCGCGACGTACGGCCTGATCACCCTCGGCCAAACCGCCGACATCTACGCCCTCGCCGCCCTGGTCCTCGACGACCGCGAAGACCTGATCCACAAAGCCGCCGGCTGGATGCTCCGAGAAGCAGGCAAACGCGTCGACGAACCAGACCTGCTGACCTTCCTCAACAACCACGCCCCCGCCATGCCCCGCACCATGCTCCGCTACGCCATAGAACGCCTCCCACCCAAAACCCGATCCCACTACCTAGCCCTCCCACGAACTCTGCATCCCTAGTGAAATTGTTGTGTTCGGGGGTTGGTTTGTTCGGTACGGTCGCGGGGTTGTTTTGCTGGGTGTGGCTGCCCGGCGGTTTCTAGGCTGAGAGCGGGTTTGTTCATGGCGTGTCGTATTAGTGAGCTGGTGCTCGGTTGCCGTGAGCCGGAGGTGCTGGCGCGGTTCTGGTGCGAGGTGCTGGACTTCGTCGTGCTCGATCGTGAGGAGGACGGCACGCTGGAGATCGGGCCGCGCGAAGGGTTCGGCGGTCCGCAGCCGACGATCATCCTCAGTCGCCAGGATGAGCCCGAGGAGGGGAAATCCCGGCTGCACATCGACGTCAACGCCACTGACCGCGATCAGGACGCCGAGCTCGAACGCCTCCTGGGCCTCGGTGCGCGCCCGGCTGACATCGGCCAGACAGGCGAGGAGGGGTGGCATGTCCTCGTCGACCCCGAAGGCAACGAGTTCTGCCTGCTCAAGAGGCGCCTCGACCCACTCTGAGGTTCGCCTTCGCCGTGACGGCTGAGGTCTTCACAGACAGCGAGGGGGTGGGTACTCTCTGGCAAAGGTGAAGGTTGCTCAGCTTTGGGAGAGCTATGGGGCGTCGGTCGCTGGTCGGGTTGGTTGCGGTTGCGCTGGCTGCTGTTGGTGGGGTGGGGGGCGTTGGGGTTGCGACTGCCGGCGCCGCGGCGCCGTACCTGGTGGGTAGGGGGATTTCGGATGTCACCGGGCCCGCGGCTGAGAACGGGATGATGGGGTATTCGAAGTTCGGGCAGAGCACGACCGGGATCCATCAGCGGTTGCGGTCTCGGGCCTATGTGGTGGTGGATCAGGGGAGTGGGTCGCGGGTCGCGTATGTGAATGCGGACCTGGGGATGATCTTCCAGGCGCAGCGGGATGCCGTGCTGGCCAAACTGCAGAGCCGGTACGGCGCGCTGTACAACGAGCGGAACGCGTTGTTGTCGGCGACTCACACGCACTCCGGGCCGGGTGGGCAGTCGCACAATCTGGCTTACAACCTGTCGATCCTCGGGTTCCAGAAGCAGGCGTTCGACGCGACGGTGGATGGGATCGTGGAGTCGGTCGTCGAGGCGCACGAGGACCTTGCCCCGGGCTCCATCAGTCTCGGGCGGAGTCAGCTCACCAATGCCAGCGTGAATCGTTCCCAGGTCGCGTTCGAGCAGAACCCTGCGGCGGACAAGGCCGCCTTCCCACAGGCGATCGATCCGGCCGTCACCGTACTGCGCTTCCAGCAGGGCGGGAACGACATCGGCGCGATCAACTGGTTCGCCACCCACGCGACTTCGATCACGAACGAGAACACGTTGATCAGTCCCGACAACAAGGGCTACGCGGCCTACCGGTGGGAACACGATCTCAAGGGAGTTCGCTACCTCGACCAGAGCGAGGGTTTTGTTGCCGCATTCCCCAATACCAACGCGGGCGACATGTCGCCGAACCTCAACCTGCAGCCGGGATCCGGGCCGACGGAAGACCCGGTGGAGAACTCCAAGATCATCGGCCAGCGCCAGTTGTCGGCCGCCGAGCAGGCGTATAACGGGCCGCAGGCAACAATCACCGGCGGCATCGACGCCCGGATGCGGTTTGTCGACATGTCGGCCGTCCAGATCGCTCCTGCCTACACACCGGATGGTCAGCCGCACCGCACCTGCCCCGGGGTGGTCGGCGTGTCCACCTTGGCCGGCAGTGTGGAAGACGGCCCGGGCATCGCGATCATCCCGGAGGGCGTGACGAATCCGTTCTTCGAGCTGCTCAAGCCGTTGAACGTCGACGTGCCGCCGTGGCTGATCAGTTGTCAGTCGCCGAAGGCGCCGGCGGTTCCGACCGGGTTGCTCCAGGCAACACCTGAGATCGTGCCGATCCAGTTGGTCAAGCTCGGGCAGTTCCACCTGGTCGCGGTTCCGGGTGAGGTGACGATCGTGGCCGGCCTGCGACTTCGCCGTACGGTGGCCCAAGAGCTCGGCGTACCGATCGAGAATGTGTTGATCCAGGGATATGCCAACGCCTACAGCCAGTATCTGACCACGCCCGAGGAGTACCAGCTCCAGCAGTACGAAGGCGGCTCCACCTTGTTCGGGAAGTACACGCTCCCGGCATATCAGCAGGAGTTCGCCAACCTCGCCAAGGCGATGAAAGCCGGTACTGCGGTAGCCGCCGGAACGCATCCCCCGAAGCCCGGTACTGCGGAACTCAACCTGCAGACGGGAGTCGTGTTCGACAGTCCGCCGTTGTTCAAGTCGTTCGGCCAGTTGCTGACGGATGCGGCCTCGTCGTACCAGGCGGGCCAGACCGTCCAGGTCGAGTTCGTCACCGGGCATCCGAAGAACAACCTGCACCGCAACGGCACGTTCCTCGAGGTCCAGAAGCTCAACGGGGGCCAATGGCAACGAGTCGCGGACGATGGGGACTGGGACACGACCTACCGTTGGGCCCGGACCGGACTGGCCGACTCCAAGGCCACCATCACCTGGAAAGCCGGTGCCCCGGGCACCTACCGGATCGTCCACCACGGGGACTCGAAAGCGTTGAACGGCGCGATCACCCCGTTCACCGGGACCTCGCGAACGTTCACCGTTTCCTAGTCGACGACAGCGGCGGTGCCTCCAGGGCGCAATGACGGTGGTGCTCGACCGGCTCGCGGACGACCGGCTGCGGTTCGGCGAGAGTGAACCACGCGAGCACGCTCCCGGCGGCGGCGAGAGCGGCCGAGATCCACATCGCCGTCTGGAAGCCATTGCTGAAGGCAACGGGATCCCGGTAGGAGTCGCCGGTGATCCCGGCCGCCAGTGGGATCGCGGCGACTGCCATCAGTTGCGCCGACCGCGCGACGGCGTTGTTCACACCCGACGCGATTCCGGCGTGGTGATCCTCGACCGAGGACAGCACCGTCGCGGTCAGCGGGGCGACCGTGCACACCAGCCCGAGGCCCAGCACGATGACAGCCGGCAGTACTGCGCTGACGTACCCCGCGCCAGGCTCGATCCGCAGCATCAACAGGAAGCCGGCAGCTAAGAGCAACGGGCCGATCGTCATCGGCAACCGGGGTCCGATCCGTTCGGACAGGCCGCCCGCGTAGCCCGACAGCGTCAGCATCAGCACGGTCATCGGCAACAGAGCCGCGCCCGACCAGAGCGCGTCGTAGCCGAGTGCCGTCTGCAGGTAGACGACCAGCAGGAAGGTCGCAGTACCCAGTGCGCCGTACACGACGACTGTGACCAGGTTGGCGCCGGTGAAGCGCATGTTGGCGAAGATCCCCGGCGGCAGCATCGGGTGCGAGCTACGGCGCTCGACCTCCACGAACACCGCCAAAGCAAGAACTCCAACAGCCAGGGCGACCTGGACGAGCGCGTCGCCGAAGCCGCGATCTCCAGCACTGATCAAGCCGTATGTCAGTCCCGCCAACCCAACAGTGGCGAGGACGGCTCCAGCGACGTCCAGTTTGCCGGTGGTCTCCTCGTCGCGGGTCTCGGGAATGTGCCGCAGCGTCACCAGCACGGTGGCGAGGGCGAGGGGGATGTTGATCAGGAAGATCAACCGCCACGAGCCGCTGTCCACCAGCCAGCCGCCGACGAACGGACCGATCGCCGCGGCGACGGACGTGAGACCGGACCAGGCACCGACCGCTTTGCCCCGGTCGGAATGCCGGAAGCTCGTCTGCAGGATCGCCAGACTGCCTGGAGTGAGCAGCGCACCGCCGATGCCTTGCAGCACCCGCCCGGCGATCATCACCTCGAGATTCGGCGCCGCCGCGCAGACAACCGAGGCGACCGCGAACCAGACCACGCCGACGACGAACAACCGCCGCCGGCCCAGCCGGTCGCCGAGCGAACCGCTGAGCAGGATCAGCGAGGCCAGCATCAGCATGTAGCCGTTGACGATCCACTGCAGCCCGGCGATGTCGGCGTTGAGGTCCTCGCCCATGGCCGGCAGCGCGACGTTCACCACGGTGCCGTCCAGGAAGGCCATTCCCGAGCCCAGCGCCGTGGCCGCGAGCACCCACCTGGCCCGCGCCGTACCGAAGGCGATCCGATCGCTGTTCTCAGGCTCCGCGTCGACCATGAGGACAGCCTAGGGGCGACCGGCCGATCAGGGCTGCAGCGGAAGGTTCAGTTGCAGTACTGCGAGCGCCTGGGCGGCCGGGATTCCCTGCTGGATCCCCAGCCCGGGTGGTTCGCCGACCGCGCAGCGGGTCTCCTGGAGTCGCGGGCAGACCACGTTGAGCAGTCCGCCACCGGACACCGCCAGGTTGGTGGGCAGCGTGTCGTCGGTGTCCGCGGCGAGAGGGCTGATCGCGGCTGAAGCTCGCCTGGCCTTGGAATGCAGTCTGCTGACACTCGATCCGGTCAGGCGATAGGTCAGCTTGAGCTTGGTGGCGGACGTGACCAGCGGGAGATCCCGGGCCTTGTTCACCTCGGTCTGGTCCAGCGAGACCGGCTGCCCGTCCGCGACCACTTGCAGGTTCGTCGCCTTCGGAGCGGTCCGGATCATCATCCCCTGCAGGCGTTCGCCCGATTCCGGCGGCCGAAGTTGCACGATGCTCGTCGCGCCGCGCAGCAGGATGTCCTCGGTGATGTCGAAGCTTCCGTCACCGCGCGGTACGGCGGTGAGGTGGATCCCCGGCGCGGTCTGGCCCGGGCCCTCGGCCGTGGGTGGTGGTTGGACGGCTACTGCGGGCTCGCTGCTGAGGAGGCCGGGGCTCGGCGGCGTCGGTGCCGCCAGTTCGGCGGAACAGGACGTGGCTGTGCTCAGCCCCAGTGCCAGCGCGCCGATCGCCAGCACCCGGCTTCCGCTTCCCGTGCGTCGTCCGGACATGGATCATCGCCCCCAAGAGACCCGGCCACTTCCTCTGGTGGCCGGACCGACTTCCGCATACGATACGCCGAAATTATGTTTCGTGAGCAGAATTCAAAAGGGTAATTCCGAGGGGGGCAAAATGCGAGGACAGAGCGTATCCGGGCAAATTCGAACAGTCGCCGAGGGGGTTCGGGCTGGTATTTCGAGAATGTCAGGTCCGAATTATCGCAGGGTCATTCCGCTGCTGCTGGCGGTGACGGTCGCCGGCCTGTCGGCATCGGTCGCGGTGCCGGCTGATGCCGCCGGCAACGGGGTGCTGAACATCGTCCAGGGCCTGCCCGGCCGGACGCTCGACATCACTGTCGACGGCCGCACCGTGGGGACCGGGGTCCAGGCGGCCAAGATCGTCGAAGGCGTGAAAGTGGCGGCCGGGCAGCGCCGGCTGACCGCCAAGGAGGGCGGGAAGGTCGTCATCGACCGGCAGGTCTCGGTGGGTGCCGGCAGCAACCTCGACGTCGTCATCCATCGGCCGGCCTCGCCCACCGCGGGTCCGGTGATCACCACCTACACGAACAAGTTGACTGCCGTAGCGGCGGACAAGGCGTCCGTCCGGGTCGCGCACACGGCAGCGGTCGGGCCGGCGGATATCCGGGTGAACGGCAAAGTGATGTTCGCGAACGTGGCGAATGGTGAATCACTCGACGTAGTCGTTCCGGCTGGAACATACTCGGTCGACATCGTGCCGACCGGCGCGAGTTCACCTGTTGTTCTCGGCCCGTTGCCATTGCAGGTCAAGGCCGGTCTTCTGTACCGCGTTTTCGCGGTAGGGGAACCGAACTCGAAGACGATGACCGTCGCCGTGGCGACGATCAAGTTGCCGACGACGGGGACGGGCAAGCCGGACCTGGTGAACACCGGGACCGGAGGTCAGGCCGCCGGGATGATGGAGTCCCGGCCGTCCCTTCTTCCGTTGGTCGCGTTCCTGGCTGTTGGCGCCCTGCTGCTGACGGTGCGGAAGGCGGCACGTCGCTGAAGAAGTGTTTGCTCGGACTGCTGTTGTTCTGCGTGACCCTGGAGGGGTGTGCCGCGCAGGTTGGTACAGCGGCCTCGAGTTCAGAGGCGGGGGGTGGCGCTGCCGGACAGGCAGCGCCGCCGTCCGCAGGACCTACTGCGCCCGCGGGCGCGGTACCCCCGGGCCGGGTCGGTACTCCGGCCGCGAGCCAGCGGGTTCGCTTCATCCCGACCGAGGTCGTCCTGCCTGGTGGTGCGCACGCGCCGGTGCTTCCGGCGAGCACGGTGAACGGGCAGCTGGTCGTGCCCGAAAAGGTCGAGCGAGTCGGCTGGTGGGATGGCGGTGCACAGGCGGGTGATCCCTTCGGAGCGGCGGTTCTGGCCGGCCATGTGGACTCGGCTCAGGAGGGGATCGGCTTCTTCGTGCGCCTGCGGCGGGTCAAGCCGGGCGAGACCGTCGTACTGCGCGGCGCCGGCCACACCGCGTCGTACCGGGTGAGTTCGGTGGAATCCGTGCCGAAGGACGCACTCGCGACGACAAGCGGCGCCTTCGACCAGACCGTTGATCATCGACTGGTGCTGATCACCTGCACCGGCGCGTACGACGCGGCGAAGGGTGGTTATGAGCAGAACCTGGTCGTGACTGCTCAGCCAGTCGGACTGGCGAGGTAGAGCTAGGCCTACCTCGCGAGGGGGCTTCGCTCCCTGGCCGCTTGGTCGCTGCCCGGCGAGGGTTGTCGGCATGGACTCTCAGACGTTCCGTCCCACTCGCCGACTGCTCGTCGCGGTCGGTGTCGCCGCCGGACTGGTCGCGGCCCCACTCTCCGCGCCGCTGGCGGCCACCGCTGCCGCGTCGACGGACGGTATCTGGCAGACCGACGGCTACGGCACGATTGTTGCCGTTGACAACGGTAAGGCCCAGCTCTACCAGACCACCAGCATCAGTTGCACGCCGGCCGCCGTCTACATCCAGGATGGCGACCGATTCACTGCTGACGAGCAACAACCCTTCACTCTGAAGGTCCATCGGGACCGTGCGGTGATGCATGCCGAGGGCAATGTCGGGGAGAAGCAGTTGCGGCGGTTGGCGAAGCTTCCAAAGAACTGCACAGTGCCGGGTGTGACCGGGCCGCTCGCGGTCTTCGACCAGTTCTGGACCACCTTTGACGAGAATTACCCGTTCTTCGGGGCCAAAGGCATCGACTGGAACGCGGCCCGCGCGCAGTACCGGCCGTTGGTGAAGCCGGGGATGTCCGAGGAGGCGCTGCTCGAGTTGCTGGGTGCCATGATCAAGCCGCTGGGCGACGCACACACCGCCATCCGTACTCCGGACGGCGAGATGTTCCAAGGCGTGCGGCCCGGGACCACCTTCCCGGACGAGCACCTCGAGGCGAAGATCCGCCCGTACATCGAGGACGTCGCGCTCAAGGGTGCGAAGTTCACGTCGTACGCCAACAACCGGATCGGGTACGCCGAACTGCCCGGCGGCATCGGCTATCTGCGGGTGATCTCGTTCTTCGGCTACCTCAACGACTTCCCGGACTACACCATCGATCGGGCGGAGCTCGATCGCACCCTCGACACGATCCTGGCGAAGAAGCCGCGCAAGCTGATCGTCGACCTGCGACTCAACGGCGGCGGCTCGGACCAACTCGGCCTCGACCTCGCGTCGCGGCTCACCGGTCGCCCGTACTTCGCCTACTTCAAGCGCGCCCGCAACGACCCGCGGAACCCGTCCGCCTTCACCGCCCCACAACCCCTGTTCGTCCAGCCCAGCAAGCGCAGCTCGTACTCCGGTCCGATGGTCCTGCTGACGGGTGGTTCGCAGATGAGTGCCGGCGAGACCTTCACCCTGGCGATGATGAACCGCACGCCCAGACCGGTCCGGATCGGTGAGAACACCCAGGGCGTCTTCTCCGACGTCCTCCAGCGCACTCTCCCCAACGGCTGGGAGTTCATCGTCCCCAACGAGGAATTCAGGACCCTGACCTGGAAGTCCTTCGACGGCCCCGGCATCCCGCCTGACATCCGTCGCCCCGTCTTCACCCCCGAACACCTCGCCACCCGCCAGGACCCCGCCTTCGCCGAAGCCGTCACCCACCTGAGCAGCTAGCGTCCGAAGAACTGGCGGGACGTCCCGCCAGTTCTTCGGACGTTGCGGGTGGGTGGGGACGCTAGGGTCGGGGGTTATGGCTAGGTATTTCGATGTGCATCCGGAGAATCCGCAGAAGCGGGCTGTCGGGCAGGTGGTGGACCTGGTTCGCGAGGGTGGGTTGATCGCGTATCCGACGGACTCCTGTTTCGCACTCGGGTGCCAGTTGGGGAACCGGGAGGGGATCGACCGGATTCGCGCGATCCGGCACCTGGACGATCGGCACCACTTCACGCTGGTCTGTCAGGACTTCGCGCAGCTCGGGCAGTTCGTGCACATCAGCAATGCGGTGTTCCGGTCGATCAAGGCGGCAACTCCCGGGAGCTACACGTTCATCCTGCCGGCGACCAAGGAAGTTCCGCGGCGGCTACTGCATCCCAAGAAGAAGACGGTCGGGGTGCGGATTCCTGATCACGTGGTCGCGCGGGCGTTGGTCGAGGAGCTGGGCGAGCCCTTGCTGTCGAGCACATTGCTGCTGCCGGACGAGGAAGAGCCGATGACGCAGGGGTGGGAGATCAAGGAACTGCTCGACCACCAGGTGGATGCGGTGATCGACTCCGGCGACTGCGGCACCGAACCGACCACGGTGATCGACTTCTCCGAAGACTTCCCCGCAATAGTCCGCCGCGGCGCCGGCGACCCCACCCCCTTCGAGTAAGCCTGAGGGGTTGCGGTTGGGAAATATGTGGCTGAAAGTTGCCGCGAGAGGTTAGTGATTGTCAGAGCTGAACCGTTCACCGCCCTGAATGGAGACAAGCGATGAGAAGACTCGGCCCGGCCGTCCTCGCGGTACTGCTGTTGATCGGCCTCACGCCCAGTACTGCGCAGGCCTACGCGAACGCCTTCTTCCCGACCCAGAGCACCGGCAACCGCGGTGCCGACGTGCTCGCGATCCAGTACCTGCTGCAGCACCACGGTCAGTCCGCCCCGGCCGACGGCGTCTTCGGCGCGTCCACGGTCGCCGCTGCCAAGGCTTTCCAGACCGCCAAGGGGCTCGGCTCGGACGGCATTGTCGGACCACAGACTTGGGGCGCCCTCGTTCCCACGATCAGCTCCGGCGCCGCCGGCGCCGCAGTACGGGCTCTGCAGGTCGAGTTGAACGCCAAGCGCCGCCTCAGCCTCCCCGTCGACGGAGTCTTCAGTACCGCGGTACGCGACGCCGTCATCGCCTTCCAATCGCACGCGGGCATCGGCGCGGACGGCATCGTCGGGCCGGTCACGTGGCGCAACCTCGCCTGGCACTACGACTACCCCGACTTCGCCGCGAACCTGTGTGACCAGGACCCCGACGGCAACGGCACGGCCGCCAACTGGGCAACCTCAGCTGCCGCCGCCCAACTCGAACAAGCCGCCCGCTCCTTCGCGGGGACAAGCCAGGGCAAGGTCCCGTACGGCGATGCCGGGTTCGAGCACGGCGGTGATATCCCCGGTCACGGCAGTCACGAGGTCGGCCTCGACATCGACATCTGGCCGATCCGCACCGACAGCGCGCAATGCACGGCAGGCCGCATCACCTGGCAGTCCGCCACGTACGACCGGGCCGCGACCCGGCAACTCGTCCAGGCGATCCGGGCTGCGGCACCAGGGCACGTACGGCTCGTCTTCTTCAACGACCCGGTCCTGATCAACGAGGGCCTCACCACCCAGTGGGAAGCACACGACAACCACCTCCACGTCCGCTTCTGTGAGGTAGTCCACCCGAACAGCCTGTACACCTGCTGACAAACTGGCGCAGTGACCACACTGGACCTGACTCCCGATGAACTGCTCACCACTACTCGTACTGTCCGGAAGCGGTTGGATCTGGACAGGCCGGTGCCGCTGGAGTTGATCCGCGAGTGCATCGAGATCGCGCTGCAGGCTCCCTCCGGTAGTAACCGGCAGACGTGGCACTGGCTGGTGATCACCGACGCGGACAAGCGGGCCGAGGTCGGCGAGTACTACCAGCGCTCGGTCGCGCAGTACCTGGACTCCTCGGGCGCGGCCGGGCGGCTGTATGCCGATGACCCGAACCGGGCGCCGGTTCAGCGGCGGGTCGGGTCGAGCGTGGAGTACCTCGGCGAACGGATGGGCCAGGTGCCGGTCCTGGTGCTTCCCTGCATCCGGTCGAAGTCGCTGCCTACGGGCAACCAGGGCGGCTTCTGGGGTTCGATCCTGCCGGGGGCGTGGAGCTACATGCTCGCGGCCCGGGCTCGCGCGCTCGGAACCGCCTGGACCACCTTGCATCTCCAGTACGAGAAGGAGATCTCGGAGGTCCTCGGTCTGCCGGACGACGTCCACCAAGCGGTGCTCATCCCGACGGCGTACACGATCGGCACGGACTTCAAGCCGGCTGCTCGGCAGCCCCTGGACGAGGTCCTTCATCTCAACACCTGGTAAGACAGCCCTTGGCTAACGAGCAAAAGAGGTTTAGCTTGTTAGTCGAGGGGGTGATGACGGATGGACTACGAGCCAGAGTTGATCGGCGGGCACCTGAGCCTCGACCTGCTCAACACGGTTGCCTGGCGCCTGGACGACGAGCGCCGGATCGACCGGATCGCGGATCCCACCGGGCTCAGCACCTGGCTGTCCGCGACTGGGTTGCCACAGTCCAAGGACTTCCAGCGAATCGCGAGAGCCCGCGAGGCGGCGTACTGCGTGCTCCAACCGATCGCGATCGGCGCAGTACCGGAAGCCCGCGATGTGCAAGCTTTGCGCAAGGTGATGGTCGACGCGATTTCCCGGGCCGAACTCGTGCGGGTCAGCCCGCTCGAGTGGCACGCGGACGATCCGGCGATCGCCGTGGCTCTCGCGGTGTGGCGATTGCTCGAGGACGAGGATCTCAGCAGGTTGCGGCAATGCCAGGACGATGCGTGCGGCTGGCTGTTCCTGGATCGCAGCAAGAACGGTTCGCGGCGGTGGTGCAGTTCGGCTGACTGTGGCAACCGCGCCCGGGCCAAGCGGCACTACCAGCGCCTTCACTCCGCATGAGAAGAGAAGCCTTCGTCGACGGGATGAAACTCGGCGCGGGCCCCGGCAGCGCTGCTTTCGTGCTGGCGTTGAGCTTCGGCGCGGAGGCGGAGGCGCGCGGGTGGGGGTTCGGCCTGCCGGTGCTGTTCTCGATGTTCGCGTTCTCCGGTTCGGCTCAGTTCACCTTGCTGACCACGCTGGCCAGCGGGTCCGCGCTCGCCGCGATCACTGCGGCCATCCTGATCAACGCCCGTTACCTGGTGATGAGCGTTGCCCTGAACAACAGTCTTCGCGGCGGCCGGCTCTTCCGTGCGTTGCAGGCGCAGGCGTTGGTCGATGCTTCGTTCGTCGTTGCCCACCGCAACGATGGCGGGTACGACGTGGCGCGGCTGATCGGGGCGAGTGTGCCGCAGTGGCTCTTCTGGGTGAGCGGCACCGCGATCGGCGCGCTGACCTCACCATCACCGGACCTGATGCACACGCTCGGCCTCGACGTCACGTTCCCCGCCTTCTTCCTCATCCTGGCGTTGGACGAACTCCGGCGATCGTCCCGAGCGACCGTGGCGGCTCTCCTCGGTGCGGTGATCGCGGCCGCGCTACTGCTCGTGACCAGTCCTGGTTATGCCCTGCTCGGAGCCACGGCGGCCGCGCTCATCGGAGTACTGCCTGAGAAGGAGGAAACGGCATGAGGGTCTGGCTTTCCGTCCTGGCGGTGACGGTCATCAGTTGGCTGATGAAGGCGAGTGCGCCGCTGATCATCGGTCAACGGAAGCTGCCGCCCGCTGCGATCAGGATGACCGCGCTGATGGCACCCGCGCTGCTGGCCGGCTTGATCGTGACGGAGCTAGGCGGCAAGGAACTGGACTGGACGCAGCTGGCCGGCGTCGGTGCGGCGGGCGTACTGAGCCTGGCCAAGGTGCCGATGTTGGTGGCGGTCGCGGCGGCGATCGTCGTGACCGCGGTGCTCAGGCTGACGGTCTCGTAGCCGCCATCTCTTCGATGGTCAGGCCGCTGAGGACGGATTGCGGCTCCTCGGCAGTGAGGTCCACGTCAGCATCGGCCGCGGCGTCACGCACTTTGACTAGCAGCCAATCTCGCTCAGTACGCGTGAAAGCCCAAGCCCCGGTCAGTTTGGTCCCGTGCAGGCTGAACTTGAGGTGACCCCGCTCGATTGCCTGAGCAGGTTCGATCAGGCGACGGCTCTTGTCCAGCGTGAGATTGGTGTAGGTGCCCGCGTCCCAGACGATCACAGCGCCACTGCCGTACTTGCTGTCGGCGATGACGCCCTCGTACCCGGCGTACTCGATCGAGTGATCGTCGGTAGGCACGGCCAGCCGCTTGACCGAGGGGTCGAGCGACGGGCCGCGTGGTACCGCCCAGGACTTGAGCACACCATCGACCTCGAGCCTGACGTCGTAGTGCAGTCTGCGCGCGTCATGCAGCTGCACCACGAAGATCGGTGCCTCAGGCATCTAGTCCTCCGCAGGTGGTCCACGTCAGTGTATGACGGGGACCACCTGCGAGGAGGTTCAGGCCGCGGCGGCGGTGGGGGGTTCGATCTGGTCGCGCAGGCGATCCAGGATGCCGCGGAGCAGGCGGGAGACCTGCATCTGGCTGACGCCGATCTCGGCGCCGATGTCAGCCTGGGTGTGACCCTCGATGAAGCGCAGCTCGAGGATCTTGCGTTCGCGCGGCGCCAGGTCGTTCAGCACCGGTTCCAGCACCGCGACCGCCTCGGTCCGCTCGAAGGCGGAATCCTCCTCGTCGGCGATCGTGTCGGCGAGGTTCGCGGTGGAGTCGCCGTCGACCGGGCGATCCAGTGAGAGCACGGAGAAACAGCCGTCCGCCGCGATCGCGTCCTCGACCTCGCAGACCCGGCTGCCGATCGCGGCGGCCAGCTCCTCGAGGGTCGGATCACGTTGCAGATCCTGCACGAGTTGCGGTCGCACCGCGGCGATGGATCCCTGCAGTTCTTGGAGTCTGCGCGGAATCCGGACGGTCCACGAGCAATCCCTGAAGTACCGTTTCACTTCGCCGCGGATGGTCGGTACGGCGTACGCGAGGAACGGTGTCTCGCTGTCGGTGCGGTAGCTGCGGGCGGCCTTGACCAGCCCGAGATAGGCGACCTGATCCAGGTCGTCGGATTCGACGCCGCGGCCGCGGAAGCGGCTGGCGATGCTGTGGGCGATGCCCAGGTTGAGTTGGATGGCTTCGTCCAGCAACGACTGCCGGACTCCCTCATCGATGGTGGTGGCCCGCCGGGACAGCAGATCCCGGGTGGCTTCGTCGCGGCGCTGCTTCGGATCGGAAGACTTACGCTCTTCGACGGTGGTGCCGGCAAGTACGGTAACCATGATTCTTGACCTCGCGACTGTGAGTCACGGCGCGGCACATGTCTGGACCGCGGTCAATATCTGCAGTCATTCCTACCCCACGGCTTTCGAAGTTATGCATCCGACGGTCAACTTCCCTCGAAGTTTCGCAGCGCGGCCAGGGCGGCGGTCGGAGCGTGGGTGGACTCGCGCCAGCGCAGTGACCAGCTGTACGGCGGGACGCCGGCGGCCAAGGGTCGGACCACGACACCGTCGGGATACGGCGTGGAGAGCAGTCCGATGGCGACGCACTCCCCGGCACGAACCAACTCGAGCGCAGAGCTGGTTCCGTCGGTACTGGCGGGATGCCGTCGCGGCGTGAAGCCCGCGGTCCGGCAACACCCGAGGATGAAGTCGTTCCACTCGGGCGCGAAATCGTCTCGCGGCAGGTAGTGAAGTTCGTCCGCCAACTCCCGTACCGCGACAGCGTCTGCCGCAGCGAGCGGGTGACCCTTAGGTAGAGCGACTCCGAGTGCCTCCCGCCGGATGAGCCGCTGCATGAGGCCGTCGGGCAAGTGCGCGGTAGACCCACACAAGCCGAGGTCGAGGTCACCGCTGAGCAGGCGTTGCTCCTGGTCGCGACTACCGCGACTGCTGACTTCCAGGCGTAGCGAAGGCAGTTGTTCGCGCAGTCGAGCCAACACAGCCCGTGGCGTTGCCAGGTCCGTCTGCAGCACGTCGATACGCAGTACCTGGTCTCGCCCGGCAGCGGCCATCGCCTCGGCCACGCCCGAGCGGATCGCGGCCAGCGCTCCCTGAGCATGCGGGAGGAAGGCGTCGCCCGCCGCGGTGAGAGTCACGCCGCGGGGAGACCGCTCGAACAGCTGGGTGCCCAGCTGGCTCTCGAGCCGTCGGATCTGGTTGCTGAGTGCCGGCTGTGACACATAGAGCCGGCGGGCGGCCGCGGTGAAATGCAGCTCCTCTGCCATCACCAGGAAATACCGCACCAACCGTAGATCGACGTCCATACCTTCCCCACCTGCAGCGATAACCAGAGGATGTGACGTTAGTGCGCTTGTGTCTTGGACGTCGAGCCCCTGAGGCGCGGAACGTGATCACCATGACGACACCGCGTGAAGAACTGAGAGCCAGCTGGGAGGACCAGCAGAGCGTGCACGAACCGGACCGCGAACTCCGGTTCCGCCTGATGCTGGACTACGTCGGCGAGCTCTCCGGGCCACCTCTGAAAGTCCTTGACCTCGCCTGCGGCCCTGGTTCGATCACCCGCCGGGTCCTGAACCGCTTCCCGGCCGCCCAGGTCGTTGCCGTTGACATCGATCCGCTGTTGCTCGACCTGGCCCGGGATGCCTTCGCCGGAGATGCCCGGGTCGAGGTGGTGTCGCGGCAGTTGGCCGACCCCGACTGGACGGAAGGATTGCCCACTGGCTTCGACGCCGTGCTGACCGCCACCGCCATGCACTGGTTCCCCGCCGACGCCCTGGCCGGGGTTTACGCGGGCGTCGCGAAGCTGCTCCGCTCAGGCGGCATCTTCGCGAACGCGGACCACGTCCCCGTCGCAGAGCCCGTACTGCGTGCCGCCGCTGACCGGTTGCACGACCAGTACCTGCGGAGCACCTTCGCCAGCGGGGTGGAGAACTGCGATCAGTGGTACGAGCGTGCGTACGCCGACCCGCAGTACGCGGGGCTCTGGGAGGAGCGGCAGAAGGCGTTCGGCCACTGGACCGGTGACCTGTTCGAGCGGGAGGGCTGGCACGTGGATCTACTCCGGCGAAACGGCTTCGAGCGAGCCGGCGCGGTCTGGCGGCAAGGCAACGACGCCCTGATCGTCGCCGTCCGCGCATAGGCGTCAGGGCATCGGGTACCTGCCGGGTTCTGGGAAGGAGGACGCGATGACAGAGCATCCGGCCGACGACTTCATCGGCGGCCAATTCGACGGACCGCTGGTGGACGACCTGATCGACGAGACCCGCGGACCGGAAGAAGATCCGCCCGGGGAGAGCCCGCCCACTCCTGAGCCGCCCGACTAGCCGCCGGTTACCCAAGGCCCGGCGTTGGCTGTTCGACGCCGGGGCCTTGGCAACCAGTACATTGCAACCTTCCTGTGCCCGCCGAACCTCTTCAGTTGCCGGGCCATTCGCCGGTCCAGCGTTCGAAGGCCTTGGCTCCGCCGCGATCCACGGCCGCCTTGACTACGGCGTACACGGCGCCCTGCAGCGCGGCAGCCAGCAGCAGCTGGCGCCACGGGTACTCCGACTGCAGAGCGTCGGGCGCGTCGTCCTCGTCGCTGACCCGGCGCCAGACCTGCTTGAAGATCGCGCCCGCGATCAGACCGCCGGCGATACCGGAGAGCAGCCCGAACGGGCGGTACGCGATCTTGGCTGCCTTGCTCACTTGTTGCACCCCACGATCCAGGCCGCTGCGCCGAGCGCAACCGCTCCGCCGACGGCGTGCTGCGGAACGGGCGGAGTGGCGTGCGAAACCTGGCGCTGCTGGGCCACGAGCGCGCCCACGTGTTCGTCCTGTCCGGTGCGGCGACCGTCCTCTCGGACGGCCTGTGGGTGCGTCGTCATGGTGTCTCCCGTTGGGTTCGGTGTACCGGCCCGGTACCCAGCGGCGATCACAGCAAGCAACCGCGGCGCGTTGTAGGTTGCTGTCACCGTGCTGGAACTGGATTGGGAGGGGCCAACGATGGACTGGAAGCTCGAACTGGTGTCGGTACCGGTCGCGGATGTGGACCGGGCGAAGGCGTTCTACACCGAGAAAGTCGGTTTCAACCTCGACCACGACCACCAGGTGACCGACGACCTGCGGTTCGTCCAGCTGACGCCGCCTGGGTCGGCGTGCTCGATCGCCATCGGCGCCGGCATGCCGCAGGCGGAGCCCGGCTCGGTCCGCGGCCTTCAGATCGTGGTCGCCGACGTGGCGGCCGCCCGGGCCGAGCTGGCCGGGCGTGGGGTCGAGGTCACCGAGGTCCAGGAATTCCCCTGGGGCAACTTCGTTATGTTCAACGACCCTGACGGCAACGGCTGGGCGCTCCAGCAGCTCCCGGTCTACAGCTGAAAAGTAGACAACGTTGCCACCGAACCAATCCGAGATACGGCTTGGGACGTTCACGGCGCGGTTGTAGGGTGTGATCTTGGTTGAGCAGTCAGCCGGCGTTGAATGCGCCGACGACTGCCGTCCCTGCCGAGGACGACGATGACCGATCTGAAGCATCACCCCAAAGCTGTTCATCGACACATTCCACTCGCCGCCCCTGTTCAGAAGTCAGGTGCTGCCATGCCAGTTGCCACTCCCACGGCGCCTCCCGTCGACGTGCACGTCCGGATCGGCGGTCGCTGGATCGCCGGCCAAGCGCTTTCCGAGCGCTCCGGCCCGGCCGGCAGCGAGGTGCTGATCAGCCACCACGGCCACCTGGTCTGGGTGGATCAGGAGCAGGTCCGCCGGCC
>NZ_DASRXP010000327.1:0-17259 GCF_035687465.1 Kribbella sp. | reverse complement strand
GACGAGGGCTACATCGACACCGCGACCGGCCGCGGCACGCTGCGGGTCGGCAGCGACAAGATCGTCGATCTCGTCCCGCTCCCGGCCGGCAAGGTCAAGACGGACGACATGGTCGCCTTCGCCCTCGCGATCTCACCGCTCTACACCCGCTGAGCCTCTGTCAGGATCGGGGTGAGGTAGCCGACCAGGGCATTGGTGAGCTCGGTGATCCAGGTTTCGCGGGTCGCCTCGGGGGCGGAGACGACGGTGCCGAGCAGGGCGGCGAAGATCTGCGTGGCGACCGATGCTGCCGTCTCGACGCGGTCGGCCGGCAGGTCCGGGGCGCGGGCGGCGATCACCTCGGCGACCTTGCCGACGACCGCCTGGTGAAGTGCCCGGGCCGGCGCGGTGAGGTGTTCCGGGAGATCCGTACTGCTGAACAACGCCTTGAAACCGGGGTTCGCGAGGTTGACCTCGACCATCGGGCGGATCATCCGGTCGATCAGCTCGAGCAGCGGGAGGTGCGCGGCCGAGGGGTCGAAAGCCTTCTGGTGCGCGGCCTCGAGTTCCTTGCGGTAGCGCTCGGCGAGAGCATCCGCCAGGGCCTCCTTGTTGGCGAAGAACTGGTACAGGGTGCCGGGCGAGACGCCGGCCTGCCGGGCGATCGCATTCGTGGTCGCCTTCGCATAGCCGACCTCGGCGAACACCACCGCGGCAGCGTCGGTGAGCTCTTCCATCCGCCGCTGCCCGCGCGCCTGCCGGCGTGGTTCGTCGGGCATGCGGGCCACCTTTCCGTTGACAAACACGAGCACTTGCTCGTATTTTAATCAGACGCGAGCGATCACTCGCATTCCCATCCTAGGTCAACTCTGTGGGGACTTCGCCATGCCTGAAAACGCCGTCCTGCCCACGTCGTCGGAGACCGCGGGAGGCGGCGCCGAGCGGTTCGCGCGGCTGCTGGTCCGGCGCCGCCGGTGGGTGATCGCCCTGTCAGTGCTGTTGACCGCCGTGGTCCTGGCTGTCGGATCCGGGGCGCTCGGCGTGCTGTCGCTGTCGCGGATCGCAAGCCCCGGATCGGAGTCGGATCAGGCGCGGGGCATCCTCGCTGCCGAGTTCCAGACCGGACCGCCCAACCTGGTCTTCCTGATCGACGCCGGGGATCGCAGCGTCGACGATCCGGCCGTAGCGGCGGCCGGTGAGGAACTGACCAGGGCGATCGCCTCGAGCACCGGAGTGGCCGAGGCTGGCTCGTACTGGTCGAGAGGGGACAGCCCGGCACTCCGAAGCAAGGACGGGCAGCAGGCGCTGATCCTGGTCCGGGTGCCGGGCGAGGTGAACGAGGCGCGTGCCAGGGTTGGCGAACTGGCCGGGGAGTTCGCCGGGCAGCGCGGACTGATCGACGTACGGTCCGGCGGTCAGGACGAGGTGTTCCGTGAGATCGGCGCGCAGGCCCGGGAGGACTTCCTGCGGGCCGAGGTGATCGTGGTCCCGATGGTGCTGCTCCTGCTGATGCTGATCTACCGCCGGGTGAGCCTCGCCTTGATCACCCTGGGCGTCGGCATCTTCGCGATCGGCGGTGCCCTGACCGGCCTGCGGCTGATCGCGTCGTTCACCGAGGTCTCCACCTTCGCCGCGAACCTGGCCCTGGTGATGGGCATCGCGCTCGGCGTCGACTACTGCCTCTTCGTCATCGCGCGGTTCCGCGAGGAGCTCGCCACGGGCGCCGGCGTCGAGGACTCCGTCGTCACCGCCGTACGGACTGCCGGCCGGACGGTCTTCTTCAGTGGCTTGACCGTAGCGACCTCGTTGCTCGCGCTGTTGCTGTTCCCGCTGTCCTTCCTGCGCTCCTTCGGCTACGCGGGCGCCCTCGTGGTGTTCGCGGCGTTGGTGGGATCGCTCGTGATATTGCCCGCGGTGTTGGCGATGCTGGGACAACGTGCTGCCGGGCGAGTGACGAACAGCGCGGTCGAGCATGGTTGGTGGTTCCGCATTGCTCGCCTGGTGATGCGACGACCGCTGCTCACGGGCGGCGCAGTACTGGCGGTCGTCTTGTTGCTGTCGGCACCTGCTCTTGGGTTGCGGTTCGGGTTGCCTGATGCACGGATCCTGCCTGCTGAGGCGTCCAGCAGGATCACCGCGGACGAGATTCGCTCCAACTTCGGCCAGGAGGAGTCCGACGCGTTGTATCTGGTCGCACCGCTGGCCGGCGACCTGTCCGGGTTGACCTCGTACGCCGGGAGGTTGTCCGAGGTCGAGGGGATCGCGCAGGTGGACTCGGCAGCCGGGGTCTTCGTCGATGGACGCCAGGTGATTCCGCCTGGTGAGGATCGCTTCACCCGCGACGGTGGTACCTACCTGACAGCCACGCCGACGCAGAGCATGCTCGAGGGGAATCTCGGTGACCTGGTGGATCGCGTGCGGGCCGTGCAAGCGCCGTACGACGTGATGATCGGTGGGAGTCCGGCCGAGATGCTGGACTGGCGGGCGAGCCTGACCGAGCGGATCCCGTTGGTGCTGGGCCTGATCCTGCTGCTCAGCTTCGGGGTGCTCTATCTCGCGACGGGCAGTGTGCTGCTGCCGTTGAAGGCGACAGTGCTGAACCTGCTCAGTCTCGGGGTGATGTTCGGCGTGATGGTCTGGGTGTTCCAGCAGGGTCATCTGTCGGGGGTGCTCGGTTTCACGCCGACCGGGGTACTGGAAGCGAGCATGCCGCTGCTGATGTTCTGCATCGTGTACGGGCTGTCGATGGATTACGAGGTGTTCATCGTGTCCCGGATCCGTGAGGAGTATCTGCGGACAGGCGACAGTTCGCTCGCGGTGGCGACCGGCCTGCAACGAACGGCGCCGCTGGTCAGCACCGCGGCCACCGTGCTCGCGCTGTCGTTCGCCGTGTACGCGACCGGCGGGGTGGTCTACCTCAAGATGATCGGGGTCGGGATGGCCGTCGCGGTCCTGGTCGATGCCACGTTGATCCGCGGTGTTCTGCTGCCGGCGTTCATGAAACTGGCCGGCCGCGCGAACTGGTGGACGCCGACTGTCAGACTCGGGCTTCCAGCAGTCCGCCGAGAATCGCGACAGCCTCAGTGAGTTCGGTGGGGGTGCGGGCGGCGTAGCCGAGGACGAGGCCGGGTGGTTGGGGGAGTTGGCAGTGCCAGCTGAGGGGTTGGGTCTTCACCCCGTGCTCGAGGGCGGCGGCGGCCAGTTCGACGTCGTCCAGCGACAGGTCGTCGAAGGTGATCGTGAGGTGCAGGCCGGCGGCGGCTCCGTGGACGGTCGCCTTGGGCAGATAGTTGCCGAGGGCATCGATTATTGCGTCGCGCCGCTGCCGGTGGCGACGCCGGACGAAGCGCAACTGCCGTTCCAGTTCGCCGGATTCCATCAGTTGCGCGATCACCAGTTGGGGCAGGGCCGCGTTGCCCAGGTCGGCCAGGCGTTTCGCGTTCACCAGCGCGTTCTTGTACTGCGCGGGCGCCAGCATCCAGCCGATCCGCAGCGCCGGCGCGAGCAACTTGGAGATGCTCCCGGCGTAGATCACGTGGTCCGACATCATCGCCCGCAAGGCCGGAACCGGCGGCCGGTCGTACCGGTGCTCCGCGTCGTAGTCGTCCTCGACGATCAACCCGCCCTCGGCAGCCCACTGCATCAACTCCCGCCGCCGCTCCCCATCCAGTACTGCGCCCATCGGGAACTGGTGTGCCGGTGTCACCATCACCGCACGGGCACCGGACTCCCGCAGTTCGTCGACCCGGAGGCCGTCGGAGTCGACGTGGACCGGGGGTGTCGCCATTCCCCAGTTCTGCAGGTGCTGCCGGGATCCGAGTGAGCCGGGGTCCTCGACGGCCACCTCGGTGATGCCTTCGCGCAGCAGGACCTGCGAGATCAGCCCGATCGCCTGGGCGACCCCGGCGACGATGATGAGGTCGTCGGGATCCGCCTTGATGCCACGGTTGCGCGCGAGCCAGGTCGCGACGGCCAGCCGCAGCGCCTGGGTACCGGCGGGGTTGCCGTAACCGAACGCGGAGGCCGACAGGTCTGCCAGTACCGAACGCACAGCCTTGAGCCAGGCGGCCCGCGGAAACGAGGCAAGATCCGGGACTCCCGGCGTGAGATCGATCCGCGCCGGCGCAGCCCGCATCACATCGAACACCTCCAACCCAGGCACCCCCACCAACACCCCCCGCCCAGCACCCGCACTCGCTCCCGCCCTCATCCCTGCGACCGCCCCCACCTCAGCACCCGCCCCCACCTCAGCACCCGCTCCCGCCGCCGCACCCGCTCTCGCCTTAGTACCTGCGCCTTCCTTCCCTTTTGCTGCAGTAGCGCGGAAGCGCGACTGTGCTGGTTGTGTGCCGATGGGCGCCGCGACGACGACGGTGCCGGCTCGGCCTCGGCCGATGATGTGGCCGTCTTCGGTCAGGCGTTGGTAGGCCTCGGTGACGATGCCGCGGGAGACCTGCAGTTCGGCCGCGAGGACGCGGGTGGCGGGGAGGCGACTGCCGAGTGGGAGGCGGCCGTCCGAGATTGCCGCCCGGAGTCGCCCGGCCAGCCAATCGGCCAAGCCGCCGGCTGGTGCCTCCGAGACGTTCAACTGCAGGAAGTCCGCGCCACTTGCACTAATGGACCGGCCAATATCGCCTGGATTGGACCTGTTCATTGGACCATTGTGGCCGCACCTTGGAGGTATGGGAACTGACTACGTCCACGGATACACCGCCGACGAGACCCGGCGATTGAGCGACCAGGCGAAGACCCTGGCGGACCTGCTGCACGGCGGCACGCAGTACGAGTCCGGCAGCCGCGTACTGGAGGTCGGGTGCGGGGTGGGTGCACAAACGGTTCAGCTGGTGACCCGGAGCCCGGGGATCGAGCTGGTCGCCGTCGACATCTCTGAGGAGTCGTTGGCCGCAGCGAAGGCGCGGGTGGCGGCCGAGGCGCCCGATGCCCGGGTCGAGTGGCATCACGGAGATCTGTTCGAACTGCCGTTCGCGGATGGGACGTTCGACCACCTGTTCCTGTGCTTCGTGCTGGAGCATCTGCCAGAGCCACAGAAGGCGCTCGCCATGCTTCAGCGATTGCTGCGGCCGGGTGGGTCGATCACGGTGATCGAGGGCGATCACGAGTCGGCGTTCTTCCACCCACGCAGTACCGAGGCGCAGAAACTCATCGACTGCCTGGTCGATCTGCAGGCGGCGGCTGGTGGTGACGCGTTGATCGGACGTCGGTTGCAGCCCTTGCTCAAGGACGCCGGCTTCCTCGACACCACGGCGCGGCCTTTGACCGTCTACGCCGACGAGACGTTGCCGCACCTGGTCGACGGCTTCACCCGGAAGACCTTCATCGCGATGGTCGAGTCGGTCCGGGAGCGATCCTTCGCCCTGGGGCTGCGCACCGCGGCCCAGTGGCAGCAGGGGATCCGCGAGCTCGAGCGGTCCGCCGAACCCGGCGGCACCTTTCACTACACCTTCTTCAAGGCCGTCGCCCTCACTCCGAAGGGAACCTGATCATGTCTCTGATCCTGTTGATTCTGCTGATTGCCCTGCTCGTCGCGGCGCTGGAAAGAAACAGCCGCCGGCAGTTCTCTCCGAGAGACCCGTACGCCGGGAGTCGTGCCGGCCGGGATCGTGATCTCGAGCGGGTCGCGGCCGATCTCCGAGCCGCGGCCGACCGCAAATCTTGATGATCAGCAGACTGGGACAGGTTGACCGCTGCTGGTAGACAGAGGGGTATGCCCCCGACCGAGCAGCTGGAGATCGAGACCAAGTACGACGTCGACGAGCACGCCATTCTGCCGGCGCTGCACGAGCTCCCAGGGGTCGCGAGCGTTGCGCAACCGGTCGAGCTGGACCTGGAGGCCGTCTACTTCGACACCGCCGACCTGGACCTCGCTGTCGCGAAGGTGACGCTGCGCCGGCGAACGGGCGGCGAGGACGACGGCTGGCACGTGAAGCTGCCGGTGTCGGCCGGGAAGCGGCTGGAGATCCAGCACCCGCTCGGCCGCGCGGTCCGGAAGGTCCCGATCCAGGTGGTGCGCGCGGTTCGGGTCCATGTCCGCGACAACGAGCTGGTGCCCGTCGTGTCGCTGAAAACCCGGCGGATCGTGCACCGACTGTTGGATGCCGACGGCGAGGTCCTAGCGGAGCTCGCCGACGACCACGTCACGGCCGAGTCCGAGGACGGCAAACCGGACAGCTGGCGGGAGTGGGAGATCGAGCTCGTCAACGGAGAGCCCGACCTGCTCGAAGCGGCCGAGCCTCTGCTGCGTGCGGCTGGCGCGGTACCGGCGTCAGGACCGAGCAAGCTCGCCCGGGCGCTCGGCGACCGGATACCTGTCGCTGAGGAACGGTCGCTGCCGAAGAAGCCGACCACCGCGGACCTGTTCCGCGCGTACGCCGGTGCGCAGGTGACCGCGATCCACCAGCGCGACCCCGAAGTACGGCGAGATCTGCCCGACGCGGTCCACAAGATGCGGGTGGCGACTCGTCGGCTCCGCTCTGCCCTCGCGACCTACCGGCCGGTGGTGGATCGGGAGGCCGGGGACGAGATCCGCGCGGAGCTGAAGTGGTTCGCCGGTGAGCTCGGGGGCGCCCGGGATGCCGAGGTCCTGCGCGAGCACTTCCAGACCGCTGTGGCCGAGCAGCCGGTCGAGCTGGTGATGGGCCGGGTCGCCGGTGCGATCGACGACCATTTGCGCAAGGTCTACAAGGCGGCCCGGGTGGAGGCGCTCGCGGCGCTCGAGAGCGAGCGGTACTTCCGGCTGCTGGACTCCCTCGACGAGCTGGTCGCGAACCCGCCGCTGGTGGAGGACGCCGATCGGAAGGCGTCCAAGCAGGTTCCCGAGCTCCTGGACCACGACTGGAAGCGGATGAGCAAGGCGGTCCACCGGATGGAGAACGCGGAGGACCGGACCGAGCAGGACCACGAACTGCACGAGGTCCGCAAGGCCGCGAAACGTCTCCGGTACGCCGCGGAGTCCGCCGAACCCGTCCTCGGTGGACAAGCGAGCGACCTGGTGTCCCGGGCCGAACAGATCCAGGAGGTCCTCGGCGACCACCAGGACAGCGTTGTCGCTCGCGAGCTCCTCCGCGAACTCGCAGTACAGGTCCATCTCTCCGGCGGCAACGCCTTCACCTTCGGTCGGCTGCATGCGGCCGAGGAACAACGCTCCAACGAGTCGCTCGAGGCCTTCCTCGAGCTGTGGCCGACCCTGAAACTCAGCTGATCCAAGGCGGGACGCCACGGTCGGCGGCCTCACCGGGCACGCTGACCTTGGCGGTGCCGTGACCCGCGACCAAAGCGACGAAGTCCGGGCCCGCAGTAATCCTGCGGGTCACGCCGGCCGGGAAGACGACGGTCGCGCCTTCTTTCAGTTCGAGCGTGTCGGCGCCGAGCTCGACTGACCCGACGCCTGCCAGCACCGTCCAGATCTGTTCGCTGTCGAAGACGTGCAGCGGCCCCTGCGCGCCTTCCTTCATCTCCACCCGCCACAGACTCAGCCCTTCGCTGCCCTGCGTGGGCGATGCATACGTCGTCATCACGGCGTTGGGGGTCTCCGTCACTCGGTACATTGCAGGCTCCTCCTTGATCGTCAACCTGGTTGTCGAAATAGTACACCGGGTTGTCGATCTGTCCAGGGGTCCGGGAGGATGCGGGGATGGATCGCTTCGGATTCGAGTTGCCGCTGCTCCTGGCCGGGGCGTTCCGTCAGCTGATCGACGAACTGCACCGGCGGCTGGCGGAGCGCGGTCACCCGGACCTGCGCCCGGCGTACGGGTTCGCTCTCCAGGCGATCGGCCCGGACGGCGCGACCATGTCCGAGGTCGGACGCCGGCTCGGGGTCTCCAAACAGGCCGCGACCAAGACCGTCGCCAAACTCGCGGACCTCGGCTACGTCGCGCGAACCGCCGACCCCGACGACGCCCGCGCGGTCCTGGTCACCATCACCCGCCGCGGCCAGGAATCTCTGAACACCTCCGCCGAGATCTTCGAGGACCTCCGGCGCGAGTGGATCACCGAGCTGGGCGCGGACCGCGTCACCGCCCTCGAAGACGACCTCGCGACCATGGTCACCCGGGGCCCCAGGGTCCATCTCGGCGACCTCCCCGGCTGGTTGCGCTAGGCAACGGCTTTCACTGCGCGCGGCAGACCCGCGTAGAACGAGCTTGTTCGCGCGGCGTACCACATGGGACGTAGGCGACGGTACGCCGCAGGCGCCGGATAGTTGTCGCCAGCAACTGCATCAATCAACGGCTGGTACGCCGGTTCGCAGGCGCTCGTGATTCCCCAGTGCCCGGGGGCTGCGGTTGCGCCGAGCAAGGTGATCCTGTGGACAACTCTTGCGGTCATTTCGCCTGCTTTGCCGGGTTGTGGACGGGTGGGTTGACAATCGGGTGGTGCGTCGGGAGGTGGTGGTTGGCGTCGCTGTGTCGCTGCGTTGGTGCTGTGGTTGCGGGGCGGCATGGGCGATGAGGTTGCGCCCTGCGCATTGGGGCTGTGGTTGCGCGGTCTCCGCTGCGGGAGCGTGCTAGTCGCCGTGGTGGGTGTCAAGGGCGCCTTTGGCGTCGCCTTCGGCGATCGAACAAGTTCGACCCTTGACACCCACCACGGCGACCAGGGAAGGACGCAGCTGCGCGGATCCGCGCTGACGTATGAGCCGCATCGGGGGATTCCGACCGGCCCGTGTGGTCGCTGGCGCGGACGGCTGAGCTGGGTTCCGGTGATTCCGTCCGCGCCGGTGGTCCGTGCGGGGTGTTCGCCTTCGCCGGTGGATCCGTCGGCCCGGGTGGCGCCGCGTCTTGGGGGTGCCCATCACCCACGCATACACAACCTGTCCGGCAATCGCTTTCCCGCGTGGGGTGGCGGGTTCTGTAGGTCTGGGTGATGGGTCGCGCTGCAGATCGTGGCGCGGACTCGTCGACTGGCGGCTTGTGCGCCCGATAGCGGCTTACTCGGCGCTATCGGTCGAACAACCTGCTATCGGCGAGTGGCTCGGCGGATCGGCTGCCGGGCCGTTGGACCGATGGCGGCTTGTAGGGCGGTATCGGTCCAGCAGCGTGCTATCGGTCGGCGCGGTTCCCCGGCTGGTCCGCCTGGTGGTGTGCGCGGACCGTCAGGTGGTGCGCCGGGGTTGCCCGGAGTGGGAACGGACGCCGAGGGCTGTCGCAAGGGGGCGGGTTGTGGTGAGTGTGGGCACTGTGCCGCCGGCAATCGATTGCCAGCGGCCGGGTTCTCACGGTCGTCGACCCGGTCGTCGCAGTCGGCGAGTTTCGGGGCTCGCGGGGGCTCGGGGGTGTGTTGTGGCGGAGGTTGACCACTGAGATTGCGGGTTACCACCTGAGATTCTCGGGGGTCAACCCGCAATCTCAGTGGGTAACCCCCTCCAGGCTGTCGGCTGGCCTCGCGGAATCACCCAAACGGTGGCCTCACCCAATCACCTTGGGCGCTGGCCGCACGGCTTCACCTGACGGTCGCCTCACCGAATCGCTTGCGCGGCGGCCCTCAGGGGATCACCTGGACCGTGGCCGTTCTTCCCAGCGGCTCCGGGATGGCTGCGCTCTTTCCCCTGGTCGGGGTGGGGTGTGTCAAGGGTCGAACTTGTTCGATCGCCGAAGGCGACGCCAAAGGCGCCCTTGAGACAGCTCGCCTCGACTAGCAGAATCCCGCGGCCCGGCGACGCGAACCACATTCCCTACCGGCACGCGAACTGCCCACACCTACACACCCGCGACAACTTGGACCTGGATCCGCGAACCATACGGATGTCAACCCAACCGTCCACAGCCCGTCAAAAGCAGGCGAATGATCCCAACGGTTCCAGGGCTGTCCACAGGATCACCGGTATGCGACGTACCGGGGTACCGGCGTTGGCGTGCGGGTGCGCTGGTTGCGTTAGGCAACGGGCAGGAGAAGACGGGCCCGGCCTGGGGGATTCGGGCCCGTCTGGGTGGGGGTGGTGCTGTCAGGCAGGTCCGCGGGAACGCAGCAGGGCCTGCCTGACAGGTTTGGTGGTGGGCGTCTAGTGCTTGACCGCCTTCTCGGCGCCCGCTCCGGTCAGGGAGCGGACCTCCATCTCGGCGAACTTGTCGACGTTGGTGCCTTCCCGGCTGGTGACCGTGCCGAGCCAGCCGAGCACGAAGGCCAGCGGGATCGAGACGATGCCGGGGTTGTCGAGCGGGAACCAGTGGAAGTCGATCCCGGCGTCGGTGATCATCGACAGGCTGGCGCCGGTCTTGGCGTCGGTCTTGCCGGAGACGACCGGGGAGAACGCGATCAGGATGATCGCGGACCCAAGACCGCCGTAGATGCTCCAGAGTGCGCCGCGGGTGTTGAAGCGCCGCCAGAACAGCGAGTACAGGATCGTCGGCAGGTTCGCGCTGGCTGCCACCGCGAAGGCGAGAGCCACCAGGAAGGCGATGTTCTGGCCGTTGGCGAAGATGCCGCCGACGATCGCGACGACGCCGATCACCAGCACGGTGATCCGGGCCACCTTGACCTCGCCGGTGCCGCTGAGCTGGCCCTTCTTGATCACCGAGCCGTAGATGTCATGCGCGAACGAGGTGCTCGCG
The DNA here is from genome assembly GCF_035687465.1 of Kribbella sp. Classification (NCBI taxonomy): domain Bacteria; kingdom Bacillati; phylum Actinomycetota; class Actinomycetes; order Propionibacteriales; family Kribbellaceae; genus Kribbella; species Kribbella sp. Next base: position 6,718 of record NZ_DASRXP010000327.1, on the reverse strand, counting down.
GTGATCGTCAGGCCCGCTACCACCGCCAGGATGGTGGCGAAGGCGACCGCGGAGATCAACCCCAGCAGGAGTTCCCCGCCCAGCTCGAAGGCGAGCAATGGGGCGGCCGAGTTCGCCTTGCCCGGTGCGGCCCGGATCACGTCGGGACCCACCAGCGCCGCGGCGCCGTACCCGAGCACCAGCGTGAACAGGTAGAAGATGCCGATGATCCAGATGGCCCAGGTCACGCTGCGACGCGCTTCCTTCGAGGTCGGAACGGTGTAGAAGCGCGTCAACACGTGCGGCAACCCTGCCGTCCCCAGCACCAGGGCCAGGGCGAGCGAGATGAAGTCGAGTTTGCTGATCCCCGTCGCGCCGTACTGCAGTCCCGGATCGAGCAGCCTTTCGCCGGCGGCCGGGCTCTTGTCCACCGCTGCGCCGAGAAGCGAGGACAGGTTGAAGCTGTACTTCGCCAGTACCCACAGCGTCATCACACCGGCACCGATCACCAGCAGCACAGCCTTGATGATCTGGACCCAGGTGGTGCCCTTCATGCCACCGACCAGCACGTAGGTGATCATGATCAGGCCGACGACCGCGATCACGAGATTCTGTCCGGCCCTGCTGTGGATGCCCAGCAGCAGTGCGACCAGGCCGCCCGCGCCGGCCATCTGCGCCAGCAGGTAGAAGAAGCAGACTCCCAGCGTTGAGATCGCGGCCGCCATCCGGACCGGCCGCTCCTTGAGCCGGAACGACAGCACGTCGGCCATCGTGAACCGGCCCGTGTTCCGGATCAGTTCGGCGACCAGCAGCAGCGCCACCAGCCAGGCGACCAGGAAGCCGATCGAGTAGAGGAACCCGTCGTAGCCGTTGGTCGCGATCGCGCCGGCGATCCCGAGGAACGAGGCGGCGGACAGGTAGTCGCCGGAGATCGCGATGCCGTTCTGCGGGCCGGTGAAGTTCCGGCCGGCCGCGTAGTAGTCGGCCGCGGTCTTGTTGTTGCGCGAGGCCCGGATCACGATCGCCAGGGTGGCCGCCACGAACAGCGCGAAGATCAGGATGTTGACCGTTGGGTTGCCGACGTCGCTTGCCAACGGCACCAGGAGAGGCGCGCTCACTGGTCAACTCCCTCGATCAGCTCGCGCATCTGCGCGGCGGGCGGGTCGATCTCGCGGTTGGCCCAGCGGACATAGATCATCGTGATCGCGAAGGTCGAGACGAACTGTCCCAGCCCGAACAGCAGCGCGACGTTGATGTTGCCGAAGACCCGCTGCGACATGAAGTCATGGGCATAGTCGGCGAGCAGGACATAGAGGAAGTACCAGGCCAGGAACAGGCCGGTCATCGGGAACACGAAGCGCCGGAACCGGCGACGCAGTTCGGAGAAGTCCGGGGACAGCTGGACGTCTCGGTACGTCGTGAGTTCCGGATCGCCGTCCGCTCGTCGCGTTTCGCTCATCGCGGGGACCTCCAGACATGATCGGGCCGGGCGGAGTCCGGCGCGTTTGCTGGTCGTACTGTGGTCCAGCTCACGCCCGCCCCGACAGCTCTGGCCGGCCACGAGCGCCCAGCGGCCCGCACCTTTCGACCGGCGGAGCACCGGCCTGCGACGAGCGGTAGGAACCGCACGACGAGCGGATCAGGGCCGGGAGAATCCCCGATCGACGTCAACGGCCTCGGGCGTGTGCAGGCGGACCATGCTGCGTGCGGTGCCGGCCGGGATCTTGTCCGGCGTCAGCTTCGACACCACGATCACGGTGAGGAAGGCGAGCGGCATCGTCCAGGCCGCCGGCTGCCCGACCAGCGCGCCGGCCCAGCCACCGGCAGGTGGCCCGATCACATTCACCAGTACTGCGGCGATCGCCGCGACTCCGCCTACCACCAGTCCCGCCGCCGCGCCCACGGTCGACATCCTGCGCCACCAGATCCCCAACACCAGCAGGGGACAGAAGGTCGACGCCGCCACCGCGAACGCGAGGCCCACGGTGTCCGCGAGACTCAGAGAACCCGTCAGATTCCACGCTAGATAGGGCACTGCGATCGCCAGCAGGGCAGCGATCCGGAAGCTGTTCACGGCCAGGTAGTCCCCACCGGTCAACCGATGCAACCTGCTCCGCAACAGGTCCTGGTCGATCACACCGGCGATGGCGACGGTCAATCCGGACGAGGTCGACAGGAAGGCCGCGAACGCACCCGCTGCCACCAACGCCCCGAGCAGATCCCCTGCCGTACCAGGGAAAATCCGGCCCGGCAGCTCAAGTACCACGGTATCTGCCGCCCCCGCGATCAACTCGGGCGCGAAGGATCGCCCCAGTACGGCGTACAGGGGTGGGAACAGGTAGAACGTGCCGAGCAGAGCCAGTACTACGACAGTCGTGCGCCGGGCGGCTCGTCCGTCCGGGTTCGTGTAGAACCGGACCAGGACATGCGGCAGACCCATCGTCCCGAAACAAAGGGCCAACAGCAACGAATACGTCGCGTACAGCGGATGGTCTCGCCCGTCGGCCCGGGACAACGGCTGGGCCCACTCAGAACCGGCCCCCTGCAGGGAGTCCAGTACTCCGACCGGGTGGTCCATCGAACGCCACGAGATCAGGATGATGAAGATCGGCGCGGCCAGAGCCGTCAGCTTCAGCCAGTACTGGAACGCCTGCACGAAGGTGATCGAGCGCATCCCACCGGCGGCCACGTTGATCACGACGATGACCGCGACGACAGCGGCTCCGACTTCCGGCGGTGCCCCGGTCACCGTCTCGACCGTGAGGCCCGCGCCGCGGAGTTGCGGCAGTAGGTAGAGCGTGCCGATCCCGACCACGAGACCTGAACAGATCCGCCGGACCACGGTGGATTCGAACCGGGCCTCGGCGAAGTCGGGCAGGGTGTAGGCCCCGGATCGGCGGAGAGGCGCGGCGATCAGCACCAGCAGCATCAGGTACCCGACGGTGTAGCCGACAGAGAACCACAGCATGTCGGCGCCGTTCACCAGTGCCAGCCCGGCGATGCCGAGGAAACTTGCCGCCGACAAGTATTCGCCACTGATCGCCGACGCGTTCCAGCGTGGCGTCACCGCGCGGCTGGCGACGTAGAAATCACTGGTGGTACGGGAGATCCGCAACCCGAACAGGCCGATCGAGATGGTTGCCACGATCACCAATCCGATCGCGGTCAAGCTCATGGCCGGGGACATCTATTTCCGCCCGACGAATTCGGTGAACTCGGCCTCGATGCGTTCGGCGTTGCGGACGTAGATCCGGGCGGCGATGTAGACCACCGGATAGATCACGATGCCGAGCAGCAACCACGGCAGCGGGAGGCCGAGCACGATCACGGTGCGGGTCGCCGGGACCAGGAAGAACAGCAGCGGCAGACTTCCGAGCAGAACCACTGCCGCGCCGATCACGCCGAGCGCCAGCCGGAGCTGGGACTGGATCAGCGAGTTCATGTAGACCTCGCCGACCCGGGTCTGTTCGTCGATCTCCCGGGTGCCCGCATGGCTGATCGGGCGACGGGCCGCGCTGGTCCTCGGGCTGGTCACCCGGATCCGTCGAGGACCTTCCGGGGTGGTCATCCTCGGAGTGAGGTCGAGCGGACCAGCAGGTCGCGCAGTTCGCGGGTGTGCCGGCGGCTGACCGGCAACCAGTCGTCCCCGACCCGGACGGCACACCGCCCGCCGTCCACCCGCATCTCGTCGACGTGGGCGAGGGCGACCAGCGTGCTGCGATGGATCCTGGTGAAGCCCGCGTCGCGCCAGCGTTCCTCCAGGGTGCTGAGCGGGACCCGGACCAGGTGCGAGTTCTGGCCGGTATGGAGTCGCGCGTAGTCACCCTGCGCCTCGACGTACCGGACCGTGGAGCGCTGGACGAACCTGGTCACGCCGGCCAGCTCGACCGGAATCACCTCGTCGTCGTGGTCTTCGACGCCCGGCTGGGGTGCAACACCGGCAGTGACGACCCGGCGTACCGCCTCGGACAGGCGTTCGGCCCGGACCGGTTTCATCACGTAGTCGGTCGCGTCCAGGTCGAAGGCGGCCACCGCGTGCTCGTCGTACGCGGTGACGAAGACGATCTGCGGGCGGCTGACGAACTTGGACAGCACCTTGGCCAGATCGAGCCCGTCCAGGCCGGGCATCTTGATGTCGCAGAACACCACGTCGAGATCGGCCGCCTGCAGGATCTTCAGCGCATCCGGCCCGTTCGAGGCGGTCCGGATCTCCCCGATCCGCGGGTCCATCTTCAGCAGATAGACCAGCTCAGCCAGCGCCGGCTCCTCGTCATCAGCGACGAGCGCGCGCAGCGGAGAGTCAGTCATGGGGCACACACTAAGCCGACGCGTGCACCCCTGAGGAGTATTTGGGCACCCTGAAGCTCACCTTCGTGCCGGCCTCCAGGGCCGTCTCGACCACGAGACCGTAGGCGTCGCCGTAGACCTGCCGGAGTCTCGCGTCGACATTGCCGAGCCCGACGGAGTCGCCGGCCGCCTCGCCGGCCAGCGCTGCCCGGATCACCTCGGGGTCGCTGCCGGCCCCGTCGTCCTCCACGCTGATCTCCGCCTCGGAGCCACGGTCCAGCGCGCGGATGGTGATCCGCCCGACCCCGGTGGTCCCTTCCAGCCCATGCCGTACGGCGTTCTCCACCAGCGGCTGGACCACCAGGAAGGGGATCGCCACCGACAGCACCTCGGGCGCGATCAGCAGGGACACCGTCAGCCGCTCGCCGAACCGCGCCTGCTCCAGCACCAGGTACCGCTCCACATTGCGCAGCTCGTCGGCCAGCGTGGTGAACTCGCCACCGCGGCGAAGCGCATACCGGGAGAAGTCGGCGAACTCGAGCAGCAGCTCCCGGGCGCGCTCCGGATCGGTCCGGACGAAGGAGGCGATCGCTGCGAGCGCGTTGTAGATGAAGTGCGGGCTGATCTGGGCCCGGAGTGCCCGTAGTTCGGCCTCCATCGCGCGGGTGCGCTCCTTGTTGAGCTCGGCCAGCTCCACCTGACCAGAGACCCAGCGGGCCACCTCTTCCGTCGCCCGGACGAGTGCGGCTGACGACCGCGGGCTGTAGGCGACCAGCACAGCCACTACGCGCTCTTCCGTGACGATCGGAGCCACTACCGCAGTACGGACCGGGCACTGGGGATCACTGCAGGCCACATCATGAGCACCCAGTACTGCGGTACGCCCCGTGCGCAGTGTGGTTGCCGCGATGGCCTTGGCGTCCACCCGGTGAGTGCTCTCGTACTGACCGCCGATGCCGTCCCAGGCGAGTACGCCGGTGGAGTCGCAGATCGCGATGGCCGCAGTACCGAGGAGGTCTCGGAGATGTTTGCTGGCCTTGCCCGCAGCAGCCGGGGTCAGGCCCTCACGCAGGCTCGGCGTGGCCAGCGAGGCCGTATGCAGGGTGGCATACGTCGCCTTGTCAGCCGGAGTCCCGAAATGCTTCCGCCGCCGCGCGAACATGTCCCGACGGTAACCGTTCAGACCTCGGACCGCGGCCTGAAGGCCTCGAGTGCCTCGATGTCGGAGTAGTTCGAGCGCAGGTACTCGTCCGCCCAGACCTCCCGACCGGGGTAGGAGGACTCCCGGACGATCTGGTCGGCGGCGGCCTCCGCGTCGAGCGCAGTACGGCGCAACTCGACTCCGGCCGGGGTCAGGAGAGCCCAGCTCGGCCCGGGCGCGCCGTACGGCATGCCGACGCTGCCGGCGTTCACCACCAGCCGCCGGTCGACCTGCCGCGCGAACGGCATGTGCGTGTGCCCGCACACCACCGTCCTGACTTCCTCCGGTACGCCGCTGAGCACGTCCGCCCACCTGGAGATCGGGCTGTCCACCAGCACCACCTCCTCGTCATCGCGCGGCGTCGCATGACAGAAGAGCGTGTCGCCCAGAGTCACGGTGGTCGGCAGACCGGCCAGCAACTCCATCTGATCCGGCCGCACCTCACCCGCCGCCCACGGACAAACCTCATCCGGCGGCGTCCCCGCGAACTCACCCCGAGCCATCGCGACCAACTCGCGATCCGCATTCCCCCGCACCCAGACGGCCCGTTCCCCCAACCCCACCAGCAAATCCAACGTCTCCACCGGCTGCGGCCCACTCGCGATGTCCCCAGCCAGCACGATCAAGTCGGCACCCACCACGTCCGGCTCAGCCAACACCGCCACCAAGGCAGGCAAAACCCCATGAACATCCGCCAGCACCACAACCCGTTCAGCCGTCATGGCCACCAGTCTCACGCCCGACGCCCCGCCTGCGCCCAAGCCTTCGCTAGCAGCAGACGAATCAGCGGGCGAGTTTGACGGCCTTGGTGGTGAGGGGGATGGCGACCTCGCAGCCGCCGGTGGTGACGTTGCAGCGGATCACGCCTCGCGGAGTTTCCGGGCCGCCGTCGGCGATGATGAGGAAGTGCTGGTCGTCCTCGACCACGGTCTCGAGGAACGACGGGCCGCCGCCCCACTCCCGCAGCAGCTTGCCCGTCTTGGCGTCCAGCGCAGCCACCTCCAGCGGTGAATAGCCGTCCCCGTACGCCGGTCCGCCGACCGCGATCGATCCGTTCGGGGTGAAACCGGTGACCTGATTCTCGCAGGTCCGCCAGAGCTGCTTGCCGACGTCGATCGTGTTGATGGTCGAGCAGGTGCCGTAGTCGCCCTGGACGTTCTTCGAGGCGGCGAGCCTGCCGTCGCGGGTGACGGCCGTCGGGGAATTGATCGTTTTGGTGTGGGTGGCTTCGGTCGCGCCCGGTGTCCAGGT
>NZ_DASRXP010000326.1:0-14643 GCF_035687465.1 Kribbella sp. | reverse complement strand
CGTCGAGAAGCAACTGGATCAAGGCGGCTTGACAGCCCTCGTCAATAACGCGGGGGACGGTATCGCGGGACCGCTCGAGACCCTGCCGATCGACAGCCTGCGCCATCAGTTGGAGGTCAATGTCATCGGTCACGTCCGGATGACCCAGCACGCCCTGCCATTGCTACGTCGCGGTCAGGCGGACGGCGGCGGCAGAGTGGTGTTCGTCGGGTCGATGGGCGGCCTCGTCGCGGTGCAGCTCGCCGGCGCTTACCACGCCTCGAAGTACGCGATCGAGGCCATCGGTGACACGTGGCGGCAAGAGCTCGCGCCCGACGGGATCCAGGTGGTGATCGTGGAGCCCGGCCCCATCTCGACGCCGTTGTGGGCGAAGGTGGCCAGGACGCTCGACGCGCTGCCGCCCAGCGAGCGCTATCGGGAACGGCTGGACGCGTTCCGCGACACGCTCCGGCGGCAGAGCAAGGAAGGCGCGAGTCCGCAGACGGTCGCCGAACTGATCGAACACGCTGTCAGCGCCCCACGACCGAAGACGCGGTACGCCGCCGGGCTCGCGGCGACGGTTGTCCCGAAGGTACGACGCCTCCTTCCGGACCGGTTGTTCGACAACCTCGCGCGCCGCGCCTCGGCCAAGACGGAGTGAGTGGATGCCTGACGGGAGAGGCACCCGATCGGCGGGGTCCGTGGCCAGGCGTTTGAAGGAACTGCTGGTCGAGGGCGCTCTCGAGCTACCCGATCCGGGTACGGGACGGACGGCTGAGCGCTGGATGGCGCTGCTCGACCTCGGCCGGACGGATCTGGCTCTGGCCCGGCTGGCCGAAGGTCATACCGACGCGACCTCCATTCTGCGCCAGGCCGGTCAGGTGCCCGACCCTGATGCTCTGTACGGCGTATGGGCCGCGCGGTCGGGAGGCACCGGCGCTGTTCTGAAGGGTGACCGGCTGGGCGGCACGATCAGGTTCTGTTCAGGGGCGCATTCGGTGGACCGGGCGTTGATAGCCGCGATCGCTGAGAACGGCGACAGCATCCTGGTCGACCAGCCGTTGGCTACGCCCGGGATCACCCGCGACGCCGGAACCTGGCAGCCGTTGGGGATGGACGCATCGGACAGCCCGGACGTCAGCTTCGACGATGTTGCGGCCGGCAACCAAGTGGGGGAGCCGGGCTTCTACACCGGCAGACCCGGATTCTGGTGGGGTGGCGGAGGGGTCGCCGCGGTGTGGTTCGGTGGTTCGCTCGGGCTGGTCGAGCGAACTCAGGACTTCATCACTGGCGGCAAGGGACCGGACGACCATCAGCTCGCCCATCTCGGCGAGCTGCAGACGTCCTTGGCGGCGACCGGTGCGTTGTTGCGTGAGACAGCCGCCACCATCGACGCGGATCCCACCGCGGACCTGATGCTACGAATCTGGATGCTGCGGGCCGGCGCGGAGCAGACCGCCCGCGCGGTGGTCGACCGTGTTCCGCGAATGGTCGGTCCGACTCCGCTGTCTCGCGATCGGTCCTTCAGCCAGGCCCTGGCGGACCTTCAGCTCTATGTCCGCCAGCATCACGCCGAGCGCGATTACGCCGCGCTGGGACGGTTGGTACTCGACACGGTAGAGGGAACCAGATGACCCGGGAGTTGACGGCCGAAGCCGATTGGACGAAGTTCTTCGCCGCGCGGAAACTTCCCGGACTGGACACGTCAGCACCACGGCAGGTCGCAGTACTGGCAGCACATCCGGATGACGAGACCCTTGGCGTGGCCGGGACCGTCCAGGCCCTGCACGCGGCCGGTGCCGCGATCCGCATGATCGTGGTCAGCGACGGTGAGGCAGCGTTCCCGGCCCTTGACCTGCGGGCGCGGTCCGAGCTCGCAGCCCGGCGCCGAGTGGAGCTGACCGATGCGCTCAAGTTGCTGAATCTCGACGATGTCCGCGTGCAGTTCCTGGGCCTGCCCGATTCCGGCATCGCCGGGCACGAGGTCGAGCTGACCGAGCTCCTCAGGGAAGTGCTTGAAGACGCAGACTGCGTGCTGGTTCCCTGGCCGGAGGATCCTCATCCCGACCACGCGGCCGTCGGCCGGGCGGGACTGGCGGCAGCGCCAGTGCAAGCGCACCGGTGGTCCTACCCGATCTGGATGTGGCACTGGATGGATCCCGCCGACGAAAGGCCGCCGTGGACGCGTGCCGTCCGGTCCACGCTGTCCGCTGTCCAGCGGTCCGGCAAGGCCAGGGCGATCGCGGCCTTCGAGTCCCAGCTGGTACTGGGCCCGAACGGGGAGGCGCCGATCGTCGATCCGCTGATGCTCACCCATTTCGACCGCGACTTCGAAGTGCTGTTCCGCGAACCACCAACCGGCTCGGCTCCGATCGAGCGGTTCAGGCAGCTCTACCGCGCGGCGGATGATCCTTGGCAGACAGCCGAGGGCTGGTATGAGCGCCGTAAGCGGTCGGTCGTTCTGGCTGCACTTCCGGCTGAGCGCTACCGCCGGATCCTGGAGCCGGCTTGTGGCGTTGGCGAGCTCACTCGTGAGCTGGTGAAGCGAGCGGACGAGGTGCTCGCCTACGATCCGGTCCCTGACGCGGTGGCGCGGGCTCGGCTGGCCGCGCCGTCGGCCGAGGTGAGGCTGGGCGCACTGCCCGACGCGCTACCGGACGGCTCGGTCGACCTCGTCGTTCTCAGCGAGATCCTCTACTACCTCGGCGCTCGTGACTTCGAGGCGAGTCTGGACGGGATCATGACGGTCCTCGAGCCGGGCGGCCACCTCGTGGCCGTGCACTGGAGGCCGTGGGCGCCAGAGGGCACCCGCGACGGCGAGGCCGTGCACCGGGCCCTGCTGGCGCGAGAAGAACTCGAGTTGCTGGTCGAGCACGTCGACGCCGAGTTCCTGCTGCACGTCCTCAGGCGCAGATGATCGAAGCGATCGGCGTCGTGATCCCGGCTCACGACGAAGAACAGACGATCGGTCGATGCCTGCGCGCGCTGGCGACATCGCTGGCCGGTGTCCGGCAGCGGGTCGAGGTCTGCGTCGTCGCCGATCGGTGCACCGATGCCACTGTGTCGATCACTCGGACAGTCATGCCGACGGCGACGGTACTGGTCGTCGAGGCAGCCCGTTCCCTTGGTGAGGTACGCGATCTCGGCGTACGCGAGGTGCTGGACAGGCTGGCCGGTCATGATCCCGCTGCCGTGTGGCTGATGGGCACCGACGCCGATACCCGCGTGTCTGCCGCCTGGGTCGGCAACCAGCTCGCCCACGCCGACACGGTCGACGCCGTCACCGGTCTCATCGCCCTGGAACCAGCCGAGCATCTCAACGCCGTACTGCGCGATCGGTATCAGCAGCTGGTTGCCGCAGGCATCCGTCCGCTGGATCACGATCACGTCCACGGCGCGAACTTCGGTGTCAGAGCGAGCGCGTTCCTGGCAGTGGGTGGCTACCGGCCGCTACGGACCGGCGAGGACCGCGATCTGTGGTACCGGTTGAGAGAGGCCGGCTTCTGCACCCGGCAACCGCGGGACCTGACGGTCGCCACGAGTTCCCGCCTGGTCGGAAGAGCGACGGACGGTCTTGCCGACCTGCTGTCCGGATTGGTTTCGCCCGATCAGGTTGGACCGCCAAGGCCGGGGTACCGGGGCGCGGCTAACCCAGCCTGTTGAGGAGACACGATGCCCCCGAAACCCAAAGCCGATCAAGCTGCACCGAAGCCGGCGGGCCCGACCGGCAAGAAGGCACCTGCGGGCGGCGCGGGGGTTACGCGGGCCCAGACCGGTGACCACCTGACCACCGCGCAGGGGGTTCGGCTGCCCGACACCGATCACTCGCTGAAGGCGGGATCGCGGGGCCCGACGCTGCTGGAAGACTTCCACCTGCGGGAGAAGATCACCCATTTCGACCACGAGCGGATCCCCGAGCGAGTGGTCCACGCTCGCGGCGCCGCGGCTCATGGCACCTTCACCGCCTATGGCAACGCCGTCTCGGCGACGAAGGCCGGATTCCTGGAGAAGGGCCGCGAGACGCCGGTCTTCGTGCGGTTCTCGACCGTTGTCGGCTCGCGAGGCTCGGCCGACACAGTCCGCGACGTCCGGGGCTTCGCGGTCAAGTTCTACACCGACGAGGGCAACTTCGACCTGGTCGGCAACAACATGCCGGTCTTCTTCATCCAGGACGGCATCAAGTTCCCCGACATCATTCATGCCGCCAAGCCGCATCCGGATCGCGAGATCCCGCAGGCGCAGACGGCGCATGACACCTTCTGGGACTTCGTCTCGCTGCACACCGAGGCGACCCACCACGTGATGTGGGCGATGTCGGATCGTGGCATCCCGCGCTCCTATCGCACGATGGAAGGGTTCGGCGTCCACACCTTCCGGCTCACCAATGCCAAGGGTGCGTCATCGTTGGTCAAGTTCCACTGGAAACCGGTAGCCGGAGTTCATTCGCTGGTGTGGGAGGAAGCGCAGCTGGCAGCGGGCACCGATCCGGACTTCCATCGCCGGGACATGGCTGACGGGATCGAGGCCGGCGCGCCGCTGGAGTTCGAGCTCGGCCTGCAGGTGTTCCCTGACTCCGCCGACGAGACCTTCGAGGGGATCGATCTCCTCGATCCCACCAAGCTGGTGCCGGAGGAGCTGGCCGAGGTGCAGTTGGTGGGCAAGCTGACGCTCGACCGCAATCCGACGAACTACTTCGCCGAGACCGAGCAGGTCGCCTTCCACACCGGGAACCTGGTGCGCGGCATCGAGGTGACCAACGACCCGCTGATGCAAGCGAGGCTGTTCTCCTATCTGGACACCCAGCTCACCCGCCTGGGCGGTCCGAACTTCACCCAGCTCCCGATCAACTGCCCGCACGCGGCGGTGAACGACAACCTCCGCGACGGCATGCACCAGACCGCGGTCCACCAGGGCGTCTCGCCGTACCTGCCGAACAGCATCGACGGCTCGCCAGTTCCGGCGGCCGACGATGAGGGCGGCTACGTTCAGGTGCCTCGCGAGATCGAGGGGCAGGCCGTGCGGGAGAGTCCGGTCTCGTTCGCCGACCACTTCTCCCAGGCGACGTTGTTCTGGTCGAGCATGAGCGAGATCGAGAAGGTCCACATCGTCGAAGCTTTCACCTTCGAGCTCGGAAAGTGCTACGAGCTGCCGATCCGTGAGCGGATGCTGGGCGTGCTGGCGAACGTCGACGCCGACTTGTGCGCAGCGGTCGCGGCGGGGCTCGGGCTGCCCGCGCCATCCGGCAGGCCGACCGAGGCAGTCCCCTCTCCGGCGTTGTCCCAGCTGCCGGTGGCACCGGGTCCGATCACGGGCCGGGTGATCGGTGTGGTCGCGGCTCCCGGAGCGGATCTCGCCGGCATCACCAAGCTCCGTCGGGCGGTTGAAGCCCAACGCGCCGTACTGCGGGTCATCGCGCCCGCCGGGGGAGTGGTCAAGAGGGGCCGGTCGGAGCAGGTCGTCGAGCGGACCTTCCTCACCACGAGGTCGATCGAGTACGACGCCGTCGTGATCGCTTCGGGCATCGCCGATCTCAAGGACATCAAGCTGTCCGTCCTCCTGGCCGAGTTGTTCCGGCACTGCAAGGTGATCGGCGCCTGGGGAGACGGCGACCAGGTTCTCGCGGCGGCCGGGATCGACACCGCCGCGCCCGGAGTCCTGCTCGGCGAAGACATCGCGAAGCCCTTCACCTCCGAACTTCTGGACGCGATCGGCCTGCACCGGGTCTGGGAGCGCGCGGACCTCGTGATGGCGTCCTTCTGACCACCAGGCAACGGCCGGCCCACGCCGGCCTCCGGGAAGGTTCACAGTGAAAGCACTGACCTGTAGGGCAAGCGCAAGATCTCGTACTCCGACGTCCCGGACCCCGTGATCCAGACGCCCACCGACGCCGAGAGCGTTCGCCAGGGACGGTGCTCAGCTCGTTCTGGCCGCGCCGGGCGGCGTTCGAACCGCAAGCGCCATCATTGCTGCGGAAGGGAGTCGGCCTTCACCGCGCCTCGCTCACCGAGTGGGCGGGGTTCGCCCCTGGTGGTGTCGCGGGCTGTCTGCTCTTCGCTCTCAGCGTTGATCTCGGCGCCCAGCAGGATCGCGTAGACGGTCAGCCACAGCCAGAGCATCAGGATGACGACCGCGGCCAGGCTCCCGTAGGTCTTGGCATAGCTGCCGAACGTGGCGACGTAGAACGAGAAGCCGATGGAGGCGATCAACCAGATGATGGTCCCGACCGCCGCGCCTACGGACACCCAGCGCAGCCGCGGCGCATCGCGAGCGGGCGCCACACGGTAGATGACGGCGAGCGCGACTGTGATGAGAATCAGGGCGACCGCCAGCCTGGCGATCTCGAGCAGAACGCGAACCACTGTCGGCACACCGTCGGTGATCGCCGCCCCGACGGCGAACAGGCCGATCGCCAGCAGCAGGAAGATGATCGCCCCGAGTGTCAGGCTCAGCGCCAGCACTTTGCGGCGGACGAATCCACGGGTCTCGTCCTCGTCGTACGCGAGGTTCACTGCGGTGATCAGATAGCCCGTCCCGCCGGACGCACTCCACAGAGCAACGAGAACGGCGACGGCCAGGCCGAGACCGAGGCCTTGCCTCGGCGCCGAGGTCAGTGCGTCGATCTGCCCGAGAAGGAGGTCACGCGCCGACGCCGGCATCGCAGCTGCGAGATCCTGGGTCTGGGTTCGGATCTGCGCCGGGTCGGCGATCAACCCGTAGGCGAGAACCGCGGCCACGACCGCCGGAAACAACGAGAGAAAACCGAAGAACGCCACCCCGGCCGCGATCAAGGGCACTTGGTCGGACTTCGCCTCGGCCCACGCTCGCTTGGTGACCTGCCACCAGCCGGCGGCTGGAATCTCCGCCGGCTGGTCAGCATTCACTCCTGGTGGCCCAGGACGCTGGGGCTGGTTCATCAGCTACTGGGCGAGCCGGCCTGGCGAACCGCATCGGCCGAGTCCTTGGACTCGTGAGCGACGTGTTGCGCAGCCTCACGGCCATCCTCAGCTACTGCGGACGCCGCGTCCGAGGCGGACTGCCGAACGCTTTCGACGGCTTCCTGCGCCGGCTGCTGCAGGCTGTCCTTCACCTCCTGAGCGGCCTGGACCGCCTGCTCCTTGACCGGCTCCATCGCTTTGTCCTTGGTCTCCTGTGCCAGTTCGCGCTCTTTGGCCGAGGGCGGCAACGCGGCTGCGACGATCCACCCTGTTGCGAACGCGACCAGGCCGGCTGCGAGCGGAGTACCGCGTGTTTGTGCGCGGGCCCGGCCTGGTGCCGAGCTCACCGCATCGCCGACCGTGGACCCCGCGTCCTGGACGGATGAGGTGGCCGAGCCGGCTGAGTCGGTGACCGTGTCGCGAACCGACTCCGCGGTGCCCATCACGTGCCCCTTCAGCCGGCTCACGCCGCCCCGCGCACGCTCGACCCGTCGACCGACCATGTGGGCCGGGCTGACCTTCTCCGTCAGGGCGTCGACGTCTTGGCCGAGGTTGCGCCGGGTCTGCTCGATGTCGCGCTTCAGCTCTTCTGTGTCTTCAGCCATTTCGCGTCCTCCTTGAGGGATTCGACTGTCTGTTCCGGCTTGGGGCTGACGTCCCGTAGTTCCTTGCGACCCCGCATCGCGAGTACGGCGGCGGCGATCGCCCAGACGGCCGCGACGATCAATGCCGACCAGATGAGGTCCATCGCCTCGTCCAGAGCCCACATCGCCGTCAGGGAGAGGAAGAGGGCGACCATCCAGCCGGCGAAGGCGGCGCCGCCGAGCAGGCCGGCGCCTTTGCCGGCCTTCTTCGCCTCTGCCTGCAGTTCGGCTTTCGCCAGCGCGAGCTCCTGCCTCGTCAGCGTGCCGAGGTCAGTGGTCAGCTGCGAGACGATCTCGCCGAGCGAGTCCTCCGTCGACGCCGGATGTGAACCGTCCAGGGGTGTCGATCCGCCGATGGTCATCTCAGGTCCGGCGGGGGAGTAGTCGCTGCGACCGGTGGAGCTGTGGCCGGCGGCGGAACGAGGTACTCCTCATCGACCGGCATGGCGTACGACTGGCCGTTGCTTGTGCTCCCCGTACTCCGTCCGCCTGTGGTGCCGGTCGTCGTACCGGTGTCGCCTGCTGCCAACGCACGCGTCAGGCGACCGGCCAGCACGCCGACGATCGCGGCGCCGATCAAGAAGGTGCCGGGCTTCCTGCGAGCGAAGCCGCGAACCTCGTCCAGGAGTTCGCCTGGCTGGTGCTCCTGAAGGAAGTCAGCCGCCTGGTGGCTGAAGTCGGCCCCGTGCCCGGCCAGCTGGCTGCCCCAGCTGGATTGGCCATGCTCAGCCATTCCCCGGAGTTCGTCTGCGACGGAGCGCAGGCTTTCGGCAGCCTTGTCCTTCTGCTGGCCGGCCTGATCGACCAGTTGGTCTCGCGTCTGGCCGACCAGCTGCCGAGTCTGCCGGCGGACGTCGGAGGTCACGTCGGACGCCTTCTCCTTGACAGTGTCGGCTACTTGGCGGACGGCTTCGCCGGACGTGTCCTTGAGGTGTCCGGCTTCCTCGCGTGCGGCTCCCGTTACGCCGTCAGTCGTACCCGGCGGACTTTCGACGTCCGTCCGATGATCTGTGGTGGGCGTCATGAGATGACTCCTTCCGAAATGTTCGAGGCGCTTAGGTAGCCCGGTTCTGGCAGGTGAAACCCCTGAACTCGCACTCCTGTCACGCAGCGAGCAGCCGGTTGCGCAGATCGTCCAGAACCCGGCCGAGAATCCGGGAGATCTGCATCTGGCTGACGCCGACATCGGCGCCGATAGCCGCCTGCGACCACCCTTCGACGAAGCGCAACTCCAAGATCCGCCGTTCCCGCGAAGGCAAGTCATCCAGCGCGGGCTGCAACTGACTGACCTGTTCGAACTCGAGCAGTGTCTGGTCCTCGTTGCCCGGCACGAGATCCAGGAGCCTCAGGTCGCCGGCCGGATCAAGCGGCTGGTCGAGCGATAGCAGGTTGAAGTATCCGTGCGCGGCGGATGCTCGTTCGACGTCCGCTACATCGACCTGAAGCCGGTTGGCGATCTCCCCTGAGGTCGGCTGGCGGCCGAGTTCCTGTTTGAGCTGGGGTGCGGTGGTGGCGATCAGCCGTTGGAGTTCCTGCAATCGGCGCGGGATCCGGATCATCCAGGCGTGGTCGCGGAAGTACCGCTTGACCTCGCCCCGGATGGTGGGGATGGCGAAACCGAGGAAGGGGACGTCAAGCTCCGGCCGGTAGCGATGTGCCGCGCCGACCAGGCCCAGACTGGCAGCTTGTTCGAGGTCGTCCAGGTCGACGCCACGGTTGCGATAGCGGGAAGCGATCGAGCGCGCGACATCGGCGTTCAGCTCCACCGCTTGTTCGAGCAGTCGATGCCGTTCGATTTCGTCGGTGGATCGCCCACGACGTTCAAGCAGTGCCTTGGTCGATGCTTCCCGCACAGCGCGCTGCTCCGGCGAGAGAGTGACTTCGAGCGGGGAAAAAGGATGGCAGGGAAGGGTAGTCACTGGTACCTCGGAAAGTTGAGCGTTACGTAGCAGCCACCTTCCGGACCACTAGCGAACAAGGCAGCCGGTACCCTGCACCCACACCCCCGATGCACCGAACAGCGCTGACACGACGAAGTGCACAAGTTCGGTCTCGAACTGAATAGCGCTGGGTACCGGATCAGATTCAGAGGTCGAATGCACGGTTCCTGACGCTGGCTTCTCAACGCCGGGAACCTGAACGACCCCGCCTCTCGAGCGACCGAGCGTCCTGCACGGTCGGTGCCCAGAGGTAATCCTCGAGGACGCGCGTCAGGGGTGGGACGTCTTCCTGCGCGAGAGATCACGCGACAGGGCGATGCCGGCACCGATCATTCCGATACCGAGCACTAGGTGGAGCCAGTTGTCGGCAGTGTTCAGCGGCACGAAGTTCGCGGTGCTGGCCCGGTCGATGACTGCACCGTAGATCCACAGCACCAGGTACACCGCTCCGCCACCGATGAGGTACATAAGGGCTTGGGGGGCCGATCGCGCCAGGGCAAGTCCGACGATGCCGAACAGCAGATGGACAATGTTGTGCAGGATCGACACCTGGAACAACCCGAGCAGCATGGCCCCGGAGTGGTGGCCCCCGAACATCATGCTGTCGTAGTCGGTCGTGATGCCAGGGATGAACCCGAGAACTCCCACGGCGAGGAAGACGACGGCTATCGCCGTCGTGGCCCTTTGGATCGGTGTTGCGGTCATGCTGGACGGCCTGGTCTGCGACATGCTCGAGCTTCTTCCTGTGGTTCGCCGGGCAGCTGAAACGCCCGACAGGGGTGGCCAAAGACCTGTTCGCGACAGTCGGTACCCCGGCCGAACCTCGGTCTGTCCGAGTAAGCGACGAAGAGGGCTTCGGATAGGTCGGATCGGGTACTCGCGAGGTATGGATGACTCAGCTCTGGCCGAGACAGCTCGACGGCTGTCGAGGTCGCTGACTCCAGGTGACCTGGACCATACGCTGAGCCGCATCACCGCGGCCGCGGTCGAGGTCCTGGACGAGGTGGACTACGCCAGCATCACGGTGAAGCACAGCGATGACAGGCTGGAGACGGTCGCGCCCACCGATGACGTGTTGTGGGGCGTCGACGCGGCGCAGTACGAGCTCCACGAGGGGCCCTGTTACGAGGCCGCGACCGACAGCGTGCATGTTCTCGCGCCGGATCTGGCCGCTGACGAGCGATTTCCGCTGTATGCGGCCAGCGCCGTGGCGGCAGGGATTCGGGCGCAGGCCGGCCTTCGGCTCTTCGACGCGCCGAGATCGCAGGGCGCGCTCAACCTCTACTCGACCACCGTCGGTCAGTTCGAGGACCTCAGTGCCATCAACCAGCTCTTCACCCACCAGTCGGCCATCGCGATCGGGTACGCGCGGGAGATCCACAATCTGCAGGAAGCGCTGCACACACGGCGGACGATCGGCCAGGCGATCGGCATCGTGATGGAGCGATACGCCCTCACCGACGAGCGGGCCTTCGCCTTCCTCACCAGGCTCTCCCAGCACGGGAACGTCAAGCTCAACCGGCTGTCCGAAGAACTCGTCGCCGACGCCGGACGCAAGGGCGGACAAGACCACCGCCGCGCATAGGTGCCACGATCGGGCGGATTTTGAACCACCCTGGGTTTCGGTCGATGGTCGGCAAGCGCGAGGGAGTTGGGCGTTGACAGGGGTGGTTGTCGCGAGGATGGTGAGCGGCAAGAGGGCGTATGCGGGTGGTTGTCTCAGGCGTGTTCGTCGGAGACAACTATGAGTGGCCGGGGGGCTGCTGCAGGGGGCTCACTCGCATGGCGTCCATGAGTGCTACCAGACGTACCGCGCTTGTCGCGGGCGTGTTCTTCCAGCCGGTTCTGCGCGATGGCAGTTATCTGGTCGGGTCCGGTGGTCAAACGCCAGAACCACAGCATCGCACTCGGCTACGTCTGCGGACGGCTTCTGGAGGCCGCGATCATCGTGGTCGGCGCCGTCAGCGTCCTCACGGTCGTCACACTTCGCCAGGACCTGGCCGGTACTGCGGACGCCGGCAGCGCCGGGGTCGCCACAGTCGAGCGTGCTCTGGTGGGGATCCACGACTGGACCTTCCTGCTCGGGCCGAGCTGGGTCCTGGGAATCAACAGCTTCCTGCTGGCCTATCTGATGTATCGAGCAGACCTGGTACCGCGGGCCATCACGGTACTGGGGATGGTCGGAGGCTCGATCACGTGCTTGTCAGCGACCGCGATGCTGTTCGGGGTCTACGGGCAGGGCGTCCACACGGTCCTGGCGCTCCCGGTGTTCGCGTGGGAGGTCAGCGTGGCGATCTGGATGATCGCCAGGGGCTTCAAGCAGTCGGCGATCACCGCGCTGAGATCCCCTGAGGTCGAAGGAAGGACACCGCTGCCTCTCGGCTGAGACGCAGTGGCCAGGGGTGTCTTCCCGTCCGAGGATCCCTTCTCATCAAGCAAGTCCGCTGGGAGATGGTTGTAGTGGCAACATCTGTGGTTTATCCCGTGCACGTGAATGCCGCGCTGGATCCGAAGTCGTCGAGGTGGCTGTGGTTGGTGAAGTGGGTCCTGGTGATCCCGCACTACGTAGTACTGGCGTTCTTGTGGCTCGGCTTCATGCTCTGCTCTGTCGTCGCGTTCTTCGCGATCCTCTTCACCGGCCGCTATCCGCGCGCCATCTTCGACTACAACGTCGGCGTGATGCGGTGGTCCTGGCGGGTGACGTACTACGCCTACGGCGCGCTCGGCACCGACCAATATCCGCCCTTCACCCTGCGGGAGGTCGAGGACTATCCCGCACACCTGTCCGTCGATTACCCCGAGCGCCTGTCCCGGGGGCTGGTGCTGGTGAAGTGGTGGCTGCTCGCGATCCCGCACTACATCATCGTCGGCGTCTTCGTCGGTGGTGGAGCGTGGGCTGCCAACCGGTCCGACAACTGGCAATGGAACGTCGGCGGCAGCGGTGGACTGGTGGGGATCCTTGTGATCATCGCCGCGATCATCCTTGCGTTCACCGGCGCCTATCCTCGACCGCTCTACGACCTGATTCTCGGCATGAACCGTTGGGCACTACGGGTCGCGGGCTATGCGGCCCTGATGACGGATGTGTACCCGCCGTTCCGCCTCGACCAAGGCGGCGGCGACCCTACCCTTGCCGTTCCGCCTGTCTCGGGCGGCGCACCAGAGCCGGTCGAAACGACACCCTGAACCGCAGCGGACGGCTGTCTGCTGGTGGCAAAAACCGAAGCCTGGTAGGCGGTTGGCGACCTACTGTTGCCGCATGCACTCAACGATGACGGGCACGGCTGCCGGCGTACCGTTCACTGCTTTGGCGCCGGCTGGCGAGGGGCCGGCGCCGTTGGTAGTTACGTGGCACATGTTGGATGCGCCGAGGACGGACGCTGCGTTTGCTGCCGCGTTGCCGATGAGCGACTTGCCCGCGTGGCGGGTGCACCTTGGCATGCCGATGTGTGGGGCGCGGATGGTCGACGGCAGTACTGCGGCCATCGAGGAGTTGTTTCACCAAGACCCGCTGATGTTGTTTCTGCACCCGTTCGTCCGGCAGGCGACGGAGGAGTTCCCGGCCGGTGTTTAGCCGACGCCGACGGTTTGGTGGTCGGGGTCGATGACGAGGGCGACGCGTTCGTCTCCTCTTGGGTACGGCGAACCGGTGTACTTCCTGGCCAGGCGATCGACGATCTCCCAGCCCGCATCACCGTCGATCCATTCGACCACCCGCCCGCGAATGACAACGGGCTCGAACGGGTTGTCGACCGGCGCGATGGACAGTGCCACCCGCGGATCCCGGCGCAGGTTGCGGGCTTTGCGCATCCCCGGACCGGTGAAGAAGACGATGCGGTCGCCGTGGGTGCCGACGAACACGGGAGCGGTATGAGGTGAGCCGTCCGGGAGGACGGTGGCGACGTGTCCGATCGACGTGCCGTCGAGGACGCGGCGTACGTGGGGATCAAGCATGGGGTGCTCCTTCAGCGAGGGTTTTCGGCGCGCCACGCGACGTAGTCGGCGACCGCCTTGGCGACATCGAAGGTCGGCGTGAAGCCGGTGTCGTGGGTGAGCCGGGCGATATCGAGGTACGGGTTGTCGCCAGGACCGTCCTGCCGTCCGGGGAGGACGTCGAGCCGCAGGCCGGGGGTGATCGCTTCCAGGGCGTCCGCGAGCTCGCGGTTGGTGTGCGGCCGGCCGCTGGAGACGTTGTAGGTGTCGTGCCGCAGGGTTTCCGTGGTCATCAGTAAGGCGATCGCGCGTCCGGCGTCGGGGGAGTAGCAGAAGTCACCACCACCGGCGGCGTACAAGGGCCGCGGCTTCTCACCGCGGAGCACAGCGCTGATGTACGGCGGGATCGGGTTGAACGGTGATTCCGGATCCATCAGCGGTCCCCAGGTGCTCCCGATCCGAAGGACGACCGGTTGAACGCCACTGCCTTGGAGGCTGTGCGTGGTCAGTGGCTCGACGGACTTCTTGAAGGCGACGATCAGGTGCGGCAGCGCCACAGTCGGCAGATCGAGCTCCTCATGCCAGGGGATCTCGCTCCGTCCGATGTACACGCCCAGGCTGCTGGCGACAGCGCACCTGCGGACGCCCCAGGTGCGGGCGGCGTCCAGTGCGTTGAGCAGGCCGGCCAGGTCCTTCCGAAAGAAGCTGACCGGGTCCTCGGGGATGCTGCCGGCGAGATGGACGATGTCGCTGACCGCGTGACGTTTGCCGAGGGCAAGGAAAGCTTCGGCGTCGGTGACGTCGAGGGATTCCACGGTCACCTTGCCGTCGAGGAACGACGGGATCTCGGCCTGGCGATGGGAGGTGACGACGACCTCTTGGCCTAGATCGACGAGTGCGCGGGCGGTATGAGCGCCGATCATGCCCAGCCCTCCGGTGACGAGGATCATCGGATCACCTCGTAGTAGAGGTGGGTCACACCGGGCGCCGGGATGGCCTCCAGGAGCCGGAGGTCAGCGCTCCGCCGAACTCGTCGCTGCCGTCGGGAGTGCGGCCACTGATGTAGCCGTCGACCGAGACGGCGTGGGCGCTGATGACCTTGCTCATAGCTCTCCTTGACTGATGATCAGATGGCTTGCGGGAAGGTGAAGAACCGGTGCGGGTCGTAGGCGCTCTTGACCGCGGTCAGCCGTGGACAGTTGCCTGCGTGGT